>CAIVOW010000136.1 GCA_903907665.1 uncultured Actinomycetes bacterium
AAAGATTTTAGCTTTTTTTGGTATGACTTCCTTATTGGTGATGATCTCATCGGATTTGCGATAGTGATTGTCGCGTTAGAGGCTACAAACACCTTGGTGCATGCTGGACATAACGCTTGGTGGCTCTTACCGGTTGCGGTCGCAGCGCTACTTCCTATAAATCTTTTCCGCGTCACAAGTAAGTAATTGTCTCTACCAGCTGACTTCGGATAAGATTGCGTTTGCTAAGTAGTACAAATACATATCTGTGAACGGAGCGATGAATGAAGGCGACCCCTGCCCATCAAGGACTCCTGATGCAACTTCAGAAATTAGATACTGAAATCCACCAGCTAAATTTTAAGCTGAAGTCACTTCCAGAACACGAACAGATCACCGCCATTCATTCCCGCTTAGAGCACGCTGCCGTTGAGCTCAAGGTTGTTGAAACCGAACTTGAAGATGTAACGATTGATTTACGTCGAAGCGAAGTCGATGTAGAAGCAGTCACAATGCGTATGGAGAAGGATGAAAAGCGTCTCAGCGCTGGTATGGGGACACCCAAAGAACTAGAGCAGACGCAACATGAATTAGCCACTTTAGCTAAACGCAAAGCCGAGCTCGAAGATGGTGAGCTTGAGATCATGATGCGCCATGAGGGAGTTAAGAAGCGCGTTGATGAGTTGAAGAGCGATGAAGAAGGTCTCAAAAAACTAGAACTTGAACTCAACATCCGCATCGAAAATGCGACGACTGAGTTGAATGTCTTGATTGCAAAGGCAGCTGAAGATCGCATGAAATTAGCACCCCAGATTGATAAGGCGCTACTTGATATTTACGAGAAGGTTCGCGAAAGCCAGGGCGGAGTTGGTGCCGCACTTCTTATAGGCAACAAATGCGATGGCTGTCACCTACAAATAAACGCAGTCGAGCTTGAGCGAATTAAAACCTTGGCAGATGATGATGTACTACGTTGCGAGGAATGTCGCCGAATATTGGTGCGAATGTAATGGCACGCGTACTTCACATAACGGCTGACGGAGGTTCACGTGGGAATCCTGGACCTGCCGCCTACGGCGCAGTTGTCACAGAAGATGGGCGCATTCTAAAAGAACTTTTTGCTCCGCTTGGAATTGCATCGAATAATGTCGCCGAGTACAGCGGATTGATTGCGGGGCTAAAAGCTGCGCATGAGATTGATCCGGAAGCAACAATCCATGTAAAGATGGATTCAAAATTAGTTATTGAGCAGATGTCAGGTAGATGGCAAATCAAGCATCCAGATATGCGTGAGCTAGCAAAGCAAGCTCGAGATGTTCATCCGATGAATCTCATTACTTTTACATGGATTCCCCGTGATGAAAATTCGCATGCTGATCGACTTGCAAATAAGGCACTTGATGGAGAAATTGCCGAACCAGAATTCAGCCACGTTCAGCGAAATTTTCTACACTCACGACTTATTTCTGGCGAAGTTCCTACAACAATTCATTTGATCAGGCATGGTGAAACTCCGCTAACTCCAGAGCGCCGCTTTTCAGGTGCTGGTGGTTCAGATCCTTCACTCTCGACTAAAGGGCGAGAGCAAGCTCGAGCAGTTGCAAAAGAGTTAGCCAAGAGATCTCCTGGGCATCTCATTGTTTCGCCAATGCAGCGCACGCGTGAAACCGCGGAGGAAATTGCAAAAGTAGTGAACTTAGAACCTGTATTTGATGAAGATTGGATTGAGGCATCATTTGGCAAATGGGATGGATTAACTCCAGATGAAGTTGAAGAACGATATCCAGATGAATTTAAACAATGGGTTAGCGATGCATGGTATCGACAAGGTGGGGGAGAGTCATACGCCGCTGCCACTGAACGTGCTGGAAGTGCACTTCGTCGAGTAGCTGCGCAATATCCTGGAGAAACAGTTGCTGTAGTGACTCACAACGTAATCGTTAAAGGCGCCGTGACTATTGCCTTATCTGCCTCTGTAGATTCCATCTTTCATGTCGACATCGCGCCGTGCAGTATTACAACAATAAAGATTTGGCCATCAGATGGGTTAATGGCTCTCTTTTCAATGAGTGAGCGGCCTTAGTTTACTTGGCTCAGTTGAGATAGCTTTAGTTAAGTTTTGCATCCAAGAACGCATTCACAATCCGCTTAAATCGAGCAGGCTCTTCAATATGCGGCATGTGCGATGACTCAGGGAAGAGTTCCCATACAGAATTTGGAATCCTTCTATGTATCTCTTGAACCATTGCTGGCGTAGCTTCATCGTGGGCACCACTCACAATTAAAGTAGGAACGTTAATTTTATGAAGATCATCGTGAATATCCCAAGTCTTAAGTGAGCCAACGACGTGGAATTCTGAAGGTCCGTTCATCGTGTGATAGACAGTTGGCTCTGCTGCCATTCTCGCAAAAGATTCAACTACATCGGGCGGCATTGGCACGCGGCATAAGTGCCGGTCATAGAAAACATTGACTGCCGCTTCATATTCGGCCGTATTTGTGGTGCCGGCAGCTTCATGTTTCTTAAGTGTTGCTTCAACTTCTTCGGGAAGTTGTTGGCGAAGTTTGTTGGCCTCACTGACCCAGAGCTTCATGCCAGCAGGTGAATCACAAATGACGAGTGCTTTTAGGCCTGAAGGTCTATGAGTAGCAAATTGCATTCCCAACATTCCGCCCCATGACTGTCCGAGCAGTGCATAGGATTCTGAAATACCGAGGTGTTGTGTAAGAAGAGTTAACTCCTCCATAAAAAGTTCAGGTGTCCAGAATTCTGCGGGTTTTTCTTGAAGATGTGTGGAATTGCCACATCCAATTTGATCGTAGAGAATCGCAGCGCGTCCGGATTGCGCAATCAAGTCAGCAATAGCGATGATGTAATTGTGACAAGCACCTGGCCCGCCATGGGCTAGAACAACTGGGATTTGGCCGTTCTTGATATCGCCAACAATGCGGTACCACGTCTGGCCATGTTGCCAGGTCATTGTCAGCCCAGTTGATTCACTCACAAGTAGCTCCTTTTTAATTTGGTATGGAAATTAAAGCACGTTAAATGGTCGAGGGCACGCAGCGAGCTTGGGGACAACCATCTTTGCGATAACTGTTCCCGATCCAGGATGGACGGCTTGTGCGATTCCAAGGTTGCCCTGAACTGAGAGAAAAATAAAGGCATCTTCGATAGTAAAGCCCCAGTGATTGACCAAGAGATTAGCTGCTTCTTCGCAGGCAATTCGTAAAGCGCCCGTTAAGTCAGCGACATCTGCAACGCCGTGCGTTACCCACGCATCGGCTATTTCGGTTATCGGGTATTCAGTTCCAATACCTTTAATAAGTTGGACCGAGAGGAGCACATCCCCGCCAATTTCAATTCCGGTCCCGCAAATTTCACCGTCGCCCATAGAAGCGTGCATATCCCCAATCGCGAGAAGTGCGCCAGGGTGTTTAACGGGCAGATGAATAGTCGCACCTATTCCATTTAGATTATTATCAAGATTGCCGCCATGTTTGCCCGCTGGCATTGTTGGTATTTCACCCACAGCCGGTGCGACTCCGATAACTCCCAACATGGGGGATGCTGGGAATGAAACCTTTTCATTCATCGTGACGATTCCATCATTCACATCGAAAAAACGCGCATATGGTTTTTCAACAAGATGCTGCAATTGTCCACTTCCAGGATATGTGCGAGCGACGCCGCGGGTGGCAGGTTTAATGTCGTGAAGGGTGACTGAAAGGGTGTCACCTGGTTCGGCGCCTGTCACATAAATAGGACCGGTAGCACCATTGATGGCAGAATCTGGAATCGGCAATAGCGCATTCTCTGCGTTGGTAATTGCCCCCATATAGCAGTCCCAAGTTTGCACGTGAATGAGATCGCCGGGTGAGACCGTCAGGTTTGGGCTATGCCCTGCGCTGAAGGAGAAGTTGTGGTGGTCCCTAGACAGATAATGGACAGCGTCACTAAAACTTGGATTATTAAGTTTTGGTCTCATTTCTTGATATCCCACTCTTCACTAGTGCCATTTGTTCCCGAAGGTGAGAGCATAAGCCCTTCCCATTAACCGTCGCTAGGTTCATCAATTTCAGGAGGTACTACGTGCGTCGTAATTCCGTAATTACCAGTTCAATAATCGGTGCAGCAGCATTGCTCGCATCTGTTCTAGTCGGGTCATCTGCTTCACAGGCAGTCGCCGACGGTCCTCTTCCAGCATACGATGCAACTCACGCAGGTGGCACAGTGACTCTTGTTGCACAAGCCGCTGCTGGAACTCTTGATCCAAAAGTTAACTACACAGGTCAGTATTGGCAGATTTTTCAAGCCACATACGACGGCCTACTTTCATTTAGCTACGGCACTGGCAAGACAACATTCAAAGTTGTCCCAGACTTAGCCGAAGCGCTTCCAACACTTTCAAATGGTGGAAAGACTCTTACTTTTAAACTGAGAAGCGGAATTAAATTCTCAGATGGAAAGCCAGTAACTGTTAATGATGTAAAAGCATCATTTGAGCGTATTTTCAAAGTTTCATCACCAACTGCCGGTTCCTTCTATAACGGAATCGTTGGAGCAGCTGCTTGCTTGAAAACACCAGCAACCTGCAAACTCGATAAGGGTGTAGTTGTTGATGCGGCGAAGAACTCAGTCGTTATTAATTTGATTGCTGCAGATGAAGCCATCAATTCAAAGCTTGCAGTCCCTCACGCTGATATCAACCCAGCTTCGGCTCCAAGTAAAGATGCAGGAACTACAATCATTCCTACAACTGGCGCGTACATGATTAAGTCATACGATCCAAATAAAATGCTTGTGTTAGTTCGCAACCCATTCTTTAAGGAATGGAATCATCAAGCACAGCCACAAGGCTACCCAGATGAAATTGATTACAAGTTTGGAGTTACTCCAACAGCTCAAGTAACGGCTGTCGAGAATAATCAAGCAAACTGGGCTTATGATCCAATTCCGGCTGATCGTCTGAATGAAATTGGAACTAAGTATGCAAGCCAGGTTCACGTTAATCCTTTGACTGCGATGTGGTATTTACCGTTTAACGTTAATATCGCGCCATTCAATAATGTGAAGGCACGCCAGGCAGTGAGCTATGCAATTGACCGAGCTGCAATGGTCAAGATATTTGGTGGCTCACAACTTGCCGCTCCAGTGTGTTCGTTCTTGCCACCTAATTTCCCAGGTCACGTTGACTATTGCGGATACACAAAGGGTGCAACGCCAGCAAAGCCAGCAACTGCATGGGCAGCTCCTGATCTTGCACTAGCTAAGCAGTTAGTAAAGGACTCAGGCACCGCTGGACAAGCAGTTGGTATTGTTGTGTCAGATGATGATGTGAATAAGCAGATGGGCGTTTATCTTCAATCTGTTTTGAACTCAATCGGGTACAAGGCAACCGTGAAGCCAATTTCTGGAAATATTCAATTTACATATATTCAGAACACCAAGAATAAAGTCCAGATTTCAGTAACGCAGTGGTACCAAGATTATCCAGCTGCATCCGACTTCCTTGACGTGCTTCTTGGCTGCGCTTCATTCACGCCAAATTCAGACTCATCTATCAATATGTCCGGCTATTGCAACAAGGCCCTGGATGCAAAGATGGCAAAGGCTAAAGCTCTTGGCGTAACAGATGCTGTAGCTGCAAATAAGATGTGGGGTGCAATCGATCAGGAAGTTATGGCCGATGCTCCCGTCGCTGTTGCATTTACACCAAAGCAACTTGACTTCATTTCTTCCAAAACGAAGAACTACATCTTCTCATTCCAGTACAAGATGTTTGTTGATCAATTGCAGGTGAAGTAAATAATCTGCTTTCAAGTAGAGAAAAATAGACTAAAGTAGATACGTGTCAGTAAAAGAAAGTAGCGAAGCGATCTTCTCCGAATCTCCGGGGAAGATCGCTTTACGTAACCTGCGAAAAGATAAGCGGGCTATTATTGCGTTGAGCATCTTGGGATTTATTATTGGGATTTCATTCTCAGCTCCTCTTTATTCTCATTACGTTGCTCATACCAATCCTTTTCATTCGACATTAGATGCCACCATTTCGATTCATGGTGAACAGAAGCCAGTCCTCGAGGCATCCACGACCGGTTTAGGTTTAGGTGTTACTCCTATTGGCCCAACGTGGAATCCCAGCAAATATTTCTTGGGTTCCGATGGCCAAGGTAGAGATGTCATGGCTAGGTTGCTTTACGGCGGAAGAAGTACTTTGCTTATTGGAACGACCGCAGGTTTGCTCTGTATTTTCTTATCGTTGTTGATTGGAATTCTTGCTGGTTACAGACGTGGCTGGGTCGATGCAGTACTTTCGCGAATCCTGGATATTATCTGGGCATTTCCGGTCTA
>CAIVOW010000137.1 GCA_903907665.1 uncultured Actinomycetes bacterium
CGGTGTAATCCAAATCTAGGGTTAGCCCAAAACTTTCCATGATTTTTCCGGCCAGGGGTCCTTGAACCGCCAAGACTCCAAAACTTTTGTGAATATTTGTCACTGTAATGCCGGCAGAAGCAGCGGCCGAGATAGCAGCAAAAACTGCTGAGCAGTTTGCGGCATTCGGAATAAGGAAGAGGTCGTCATCGGCTTTGCGGTAAACAATTAAATCATCGATGACGCCTCCGCGATCATCGCAGAGTAAGTTGTACTGAGAACGTCCATTTTCAATCTTAGTTAAATCATTCGTTACGATCCCGTTGAGGAATTCAATAGCGCCATTTCCCCTGATACTTATTTTGCCCAAGTGAGAAACATCAAAAATGCCGACTTTTTCTCTCACCGCAAAATGTTCGGCAAGAACTCCACCTGCTTGCTCGCCCACCATATATTTCGGATATTCAATGGGCATATCCCAGCCACCAAAATCAGCCATCTTTGCGCCAGCGTCAACGTGCCATTGATAGAGCGGGGAGGTGTTTTCCATACTTGAAACTTATCAAATGAATGAGAGGATTCAGCAATGGCCACCCTTAAAACATCTGACAAGCAAAATTCTGACATTCTTGTAATTGGACTATCTGCAAAAGACGGAAAGCTCACAATCGAGTCAGGCTCAGCGACCGTTAACACCAAATCGCTCCTTCTCGTGCTTGCTGATATGGGAGCTACTGGTAAGGCTGATGAAGTGATGATGATTCCATCAACGTCACCGCGCCTGATCCTTACAACAGGATTAGGTGAAAGTCGCAATGACTACTCAGGTGAGGTACTGAGGCGTGCGGCAGGAAGCGCTACCCGCGCCCTGGCTGGACATTCAAGTGCCGCGTTTTCGCTGCCTCATAAAAACTCTGCCCAATTTGCAGCAATCGCAGAAGGAATAGCACTAGCGGCTTACAACTTCACTGATTTCCGCGGCAGCACGAAAAAAGAACAGAAGCTTCCGCTGGTGGCCGCTGTTGTAATATCTAAAATTGGTAACACCTCAGAATGTAAGAGTGCTCTAAAACGCGCTGAAATCATTGCTGCGCAGACTCATATGGTGCGAAATCTTGTCAACACTCCCCCGAGCCATCTCACTCCTATTTCTTTCTCCGAAAGCATGAAAAAGATTGCAACTTCCTTGAAGTTGAAAAGTGAGATTTATAATCACACAACTCTTAAAGCAAAAGGCTATGGCGGGATAACCGGAGTCGGGCAAGGTTCGGCAAATCCACCGCGCTTATTTCACGTCTCATACACTCCTGCAAAGCCAAAGGCCCGAATTGCACTTGTCGGCAAGGGAATTACCTTTGATAGCGGCGGTCTTGCGCTGAAGCCTGCTGCAGGTATGGAAGCGATGAAGTGTGACATGGCTGGCGCTGCGGCAATCGTGGCAACGGTATTTGCAGCGGCGCAATTAAAACTTCCAGTTGCTGTCGAAGGATGGGCAGCCCTTGCCGAAAATATGGTGAGTGATACTGCGCAGCGTCCGAGCGATGTCATCACTATTTATGGTGGCAAGACAATTGAAGTTCTCAATCCCGATGCTGAAGGTCGCCTTGTTTTAGCTGACGCGCTCGTCAAAGCCCAAGAAGTCGGGAAGAAAGCTGGCGGACTTGATGCTTTGATCGATGTAGCTACTCTCACGGGCGCACAAGGTGTTGCTCTTGGAATTCGCACTAGCGCTGTCATGACAAACAATGAAGCTCTCTCGCAACGATTTATGGATGCCACGCAAATTAGCGGAGAGCAGTTCTGGCCAATGCCTCTTCCCGAAGAGTTGCGCGCATCCCTTGATTCTCCGGTCGCTGATATGGCAAACATTGGCGATAGGAACGGTGGAATGTTGGTTGCAGGACTTTTCCTAAAGGAATTTGTTGAGCCAGCAGTTCCGTGGATTCATCTTGATATTGCCTCCCCTGCTTTCAACGAACGCCAACCACATGGCTACACACCTGTAGGGGGTACTGGAATAGCGGTGCGCTCGCTAGTGGCCTTGCTGGAGTCTTTCTAGCCTCGAATTTGCTCTTCATAACCCGTTGTAATTGCCCCCACACTCGATGCGGGTAGCCAGAGCGAAAAATCGTGGCAGGATTGGGCTCTTAGATGGTGCCTTTATGGGCTGGACTGAAGGGTGAGGTAGTGACTGAGTTTGACGTTCTAATTCTTGGCGGCGGTTCTGGTGGTTATGCATGCGCCCTTCGCGCATCACAACTTGGCTTAAACGTAGCGCTGATCGAGCAAGACAAACTTGGTGGAACATGCTTACACCGTGGCTGTATTCCAACAAAGGCACTTTTACATGCAGGAGAAATCGCCGACAGTACTCGTCACGCCGCTGATTTTGGAGTGAAGGCGCAACTTGAAGGTATTGATATGACAGCCGTCAATGCTTACAAAGATGGCGTGGTTTCTAAATTACACAAAGGCTTGCAAGGGCTTGTGAAGTCTCGAAGCGTTACTTACATCGAAGGACATGGACGACTCGTCGGAGCAAACGCTATAGAAGTTAACGGAGTTCAATACACCGGAAAAAATATAGTGCTTGCAACAGGGTCATATCCTCGCACGCTACCTGGACTTGAAATTGATGGACAACGCATCATGACAAGTGACCAAGCTCTAAATATGGATTATGTCCCTAAGAGCGTAATTGTGCTTGGAGGCGGAGTCATCGGATGTGAATTTGCATCGGTATGGACTTCCTTCGGATCTGAAGTAACAATTATTGAAGGTCTTCCACGTTTGATTGCGTTAGAAGATGAATCTTCGAGCAAGCAATTAGAACGCGCCTTTCGCAAGCGCGGCATTAAATTTGAAGTTGGAACGCGTTTCCAGTCTGCCACCACACATGAGAACGGCGTAACTGTCACTCTTGAAAATGGCGCACAGTACAGCGCAGATGTACTCCTTGTTGCAGTGGGTCGCGGACCTGTAACTGACAACATCGGCTACCAGGAACTCGGTCTGACAATGGATCGTGGGTATCTCATCGTAGATAATAAGTGCCGCACAAATATTCCTGGAATTTTTGCAGTTGGCGACATTATTCCAACACTTCAGCTAGCGCACGTTGGTTTTGCCGAAGGTATCTTGGTTGCAGAAGAAATTGGTGGCTTAAACCCTCGGCCAATTAATTATGATGGCGTCCCGCGCGTTACATATTCAGATCCAGAAGTTGCTTCAGTTGGCCTCACTACGGCAATTGCAAAAGAACGTGGCCATGAAATTATTGAATTAAATTATGACTTAGCCGGAAACGGTAAAGCGAATATTCTCAAAACTGCCGGATCTGTAAAACTTATCGCAGAAAAAAATGGGCCAGTTCTTGGAATTCACATGGTCGGAGCGCGCGTCGGAGAACTACTCGCCGAAGCTCAACTTATTTTTAACTGGGAAGCAGAAGCTTCTGATGTTGCTCAATTGATTCACGCCCACCCAACACTTTCAGAAGCTGTTGGCGAAGCGCATCTTGCACTTGCCGGTAAACCTCTTCATGCACACGGATAATTAGGAGAAGCAATGACATTCTCAGTAACGATGCCTGCACTTGGTGAAAGCGTCACAGAAGGTACTGTCACTCGCTGGCTTAAGTCCGAAGGCGACAGTGTCGCTGTCGATGAGCCACTGCTGGAAGTATCAACTGACAAGGTTGATACAGAAATTCCTTCTCCGGTCGCCGGAATCGTTCGCAAGATAATTGTCGGCATAGATTCCACAGTCGCCGTTGGCGCAGAACTCGCGATTATTGACGACGGTGCTTCGGCTCCCGTTGCTGCTCCCGTTGCTGCTCCCGTTGCTGCTCCCGTTGCTGCTCCCGTTGCCGCTCCCGTTGCTGCTCCCGTTGCTGCTCCTGCAC
>CAIVOW010000138.1 GCA_903907665.1 uncultured Actinomycetes bacterium
CTTGCGCGCGAATGCATCCTGCGAAATATCGGAAGTGATCAATTGCCAATGGGATATCGGCATTAATTGTTTCGCGAATTGGCTTGCCGTTATCCCAAGTTTCAGCAACCGCGATTGCTTCGAGATTGGCTTCCATTACATCGGCGATTTTGTTCAAGATAATTGCGCGCTCAGTTGCAGATGTCTTGCCCCAAGCAGGCGCAGCTTTATGCGCTGCATCCAAAGCTAAATCGATATCTGCTGCATTCCCACGTGCAACTTCACAAAATACTTTTCCGGTTACTGGAGTTACATTTTCAAAATACTGACCCGAGCTTGGCTTTACGTACTCCCCACCAATCCAATGGTCATAACGTGCTTTAAAGGTTGCTTTGCTTCCTGGTAATCCAGGTGCAACATAATCCGTCATTTCCGCTCCTTTTTACTCCGAGCGCCGATGCCCAGACTTAAATCAGAACGTACTCTCAGTCCCTCTGAGTAAATAGAGGCCGAGTGGGGGCTAGCCCTTACATAAGAAGCATAAGAGGCAAGAGGCATAAGAGGGATGCGTAGACTCGTTCTGGCGGTTTACTAGTTCACGTTTACCAGTTAACTAAGAGTCGTAGTGCCCCCGAAGTGAAATGATTTCAATAACTTTTTCATCCCACCGGTAAATCATCCGTTCCTTATGGGAGATTCTTCTTGACCAATAGCCTGAGAGCATAAATCTCAGGGGTTCTAGTTTGCCTATCCCGCCTTCGGGATCCAACAAAATGGAATGAAGCAAGGAATTGATTTTCTCTACATTTTCAGGCTTGTTCTTGCCCCAAAACAGCAAGTCATCATTAGCCTGCGCGGAAAAAACTATCTTCCGCGAGGAGCTCACTTCTCTTTCAGCGTTCTTGCTTGAACCTTGCCATTCACAAACTCCATCTCGATTCCCTTGCCCGCATCGAGCTGTACAACAGCGTTTTGAATCTTCTTAACCAAATCGGGATTTGAGAGAATAAAGAGCGTCTCCATGATCGATTCATATTCGCTCTCGGATATCAGGACCGCATTTCCATTCTTGGAAGTGATGTGAATGGCGGTGGAATCCGTGTTGACCTGCTCAATTAAAGGGAAAAGCTTTTCGCGTGCACTTGAAGCGGTGATGACCATGGCGGCTCCTTCATGTAGACGGCCACCGTAACACAAATTGTACGAGATATCGTACGACTACACAGAGTTGCTCTTACTTAACGGGGACCAACAAGCGAGTTCCAGCTGATACAGCTGAGGATGAAAGGTGGTTGATCGAGACAATCTCATCGACCACAGTTGCCACATCGGAAGATCCAGCCACAAGAGCAGCCACGCTCCACAGGGTCTCTCCCGGTGCAACGACCACGCGCACATAATCTCCAGAAGCCACAGATGCAGCCGGCACAACCTTTTCAGATGCACTAGACCCAACAGCGCTAAAACCAGCGCCAATCACTACTAATAGCGATGCAACAGCAAATCCGCGAACCACATTCTTGCCACGATTTGTTAGTGCCATTTAAGCCACTTCCTTTACTACCACCGATTTTCGAGGGGATTCGAACATCTGTACGAAAAGAAACTATACCCGACTCCACTGACAAATGCGAACAAATGTTCGACAAATTCCCAAACTTCCCCTACCCTTATCCCATGAGCACAAACAAGCCAGCAAGCAAGCCAGCAAGCAAGAACATCTCCGAGCTCCCCGACGGCCCAGCCGATTCCAATGGACTCACTCCCCGCCAGATCAAGATCCTCCTGGCCATCAAAGATTCCATCGAAACCAACGGTTTCCCCCCATCCATGCGTGAAATTGGCGAATTAGCAGGCCTCGCCTCCCCCGCCTCCGTCTCCTACCAGCTCAAGGCGCTCGAGGAAAAAGGCTTCCTTAAAAAGGATGTAAAAGGACGAACCCTCCAAGTTAACTTGCCAGGAGATGAGCCAAGACAACAAGCCGAGAAATCAAGAAACGTCCCACTCGTTGGCCAAATCGCTGCCGGTATCCCCATCACTGCAGACCAGAACATTGAAGAAGTCCACACCCTTCCCGAATCCCTAGTCGGCAAAGGCGATATCTACATGCTCAAAGTAAAGGGCGATTCCATGATCGATGCCGCCATTTGCGACGGCGACTTCGTTGTCATTCGCCAACAAAAGAACGCCGAAAAAGGCGAGATCGTTGCAGCCATGATTGATGGCGAAGCAACCGTCAAAACATTCTCCAAAAAGGACGGCCACTACTGGCTCCTCCCCGCCAACTCCGACTTCGCTCCCATTCCTGCAGATAACGCAGAGATCTTGGGCAAGGTTGTGGCGGTACTTAGATCTGTTAAATAAACGCTTTAAATCAACATTGGTCAGAAAATTCCTTAAATCTGGCCTCTAATCTGGCTTGATCTGGTTTATCACCCGGTGCAGAAGGTACCCAAAGCTTTCCCTTGTCCATTTCCTTGATTCCATGTTCAAGCATCGGGCCATCCTTTTCGGCCAAAATGTCCGGGCGCACATGGACCGTGTAGTCAGGATCTATTCCCACAATATTTATGTCATAAGCAGTGTGGTGAATTTTGCAAAGGCTTAGACCATTGGTTACCGAAGTTGAAGAAGTCCCATCGCTATCCGGCGTTATGTGCGCAGCATCCAAAAGTCGGCCATGGCCGAGACGACAGATTGCACACTTTGTTTCATAGGCACTGATTACTCGAGCACGAAAAGCAGGTTGATGTAGTCGCTGCTTCATCATACGTTCGGCATATCGTCGTTCAATCAAAGATTCAGATCGAGATGCTGTAGCTAGTGAAAGGTCAGGGGCGATAAGGCAATATCCCTGATCAGGATAATCGTTGATGATGAAGACTCTGTAGGGAACGTAGCGACCTGAATCTTGTTGAACAAACCAGATGAGTGGAAGTTGAAGCTCCATGGCTTTGCGCATCTTTGTGTTTTTGCCAGCGGTTCCACCTGATTGATAGTCATA
>CAIVOW010000139.1 GCA_903907665.1 uncultured Actinomycetes bacterium
CTGTTACATCCCACTTCTTACAAATTGCCATAAATCGTTTTAACTTAATTGGTTCAACAATTGCGCACATACGTTCTTGTGACTCACTCATTAAGATTTCTTCAGGTGAGAGTGAAGGATCGCGAAGTGGCACCGTTTCTAATCGGATATCCATTCCACCGCTGCCGGCTGATGCCAGCTCTGATGTTGCACAGGACAAACCAGCACCGCCAAGATCCTGAATACCAATCACTAAGTCTTCAGCAAATATCTCGAGTGAACATTCAATCAATACTTTTTCGGCAAAGGGATCGCCCACCTGAACGGCAGGGCGCTTGGTAGGTTTCTTAGAGCTTGCGTCGCTAAAAGTTTCGGAAGCCAAAACGGATACGCCGCCAATTCCATCGCCACCTGTTTTAGCACCAAACAACACAACTAGGTTGCCAGCTCCATGAGCTGTTGCAAGTTTGATATCTGAATGTTTCATCACTCCAACGCAGAGCGCATTAACAAGAGGATTACCTTGATACGTGTCATCAAAAACTATTTCGCCACCAATGTTTGGAAGGCCAAGACAGTTACCGTAACCACCAATACCAGCGACAATTCCTGGCAAAACGCGCCCTGTATCTGGATTTTCTGGATCACCAAAACGAAGTGGATCCATTACAGCTATCGGGCGTGCACCCATCGTCAGAATGTCGCGAACAATTCCGCCAACACCAGTTGCAGCGCCTTGATAAGGCTCGATATAACTTGGGTGATTATGAGATTCAATTTTGAAAGTAACGGCATAGCCCTGACCAACATCAACAACGCCGGCGTTCTCACCGATGCCGACCAGCAGCGCATCTGACTTCACTGCCTTTTCACCAAATTGCTTTAAATGAATTTTGGAGGATTTGTAGCTGCAATGTTCAGACCACATTACTGAATACATCGCTAATTCAGAAGACGTTGGGCGTCGACCTAAAATCGCTTTAATGCTCGCGTATTCATCATCCTTAAGACCTAGCTCTTTATAAGGCTGCGGGGTATCTGGATTTTCTTGGGCATGCTTGACGGTATCGAGTGCCATTAACGCGAGACCATCTCTTTCAAAATTGAAGCAAAGAAGTTAAGGCCATCTTCACTTGGGCCAGTCAGATTCTCGATAGCTTGCTCTGGGTGCGGCATAACTCCAACTACGTTGCCACGCTTATTAGAAATACCAGCAATCCCATTGCGTGATCCATTTGGATTCTTTCCTACATAACGTAGAACAATTCGGCCTTCATCTTCTAGTTCAGCTAACGTTTCATCGCTGCACTGAAATGAACCTTCACCATTTTTGATTGGGATAACGATCTCTTGCCCCTTTGTATATCCACGAGTCCATGGCGTATTTACATTTTCAACAGCGACGCGTTGATCGGTGCAGATAAAGTGCAGATCAGCATTGCGAGTTAGGGCGCCTGGAAGCAAGTGTGATTCGCAAAGGATTTGGAAACCATTACAGATTCCAAGAACGGGAAATCCGTGCTCAGCAGCGAGAATGATGGATTCCATAATTGGTGAGAATCTGCTGATTGCTCCGCAGCGCAGGTAATCACCATAAGAAAATCCGCCGGGCAAGACAACTGCCTGCACTTCTTTTAGATCATTTTGGGCATGAAAGAGTGGGACAGCTATTCCACCAGCCAGCTCGATTGCGCGAAGGGCAGAACGATCATCAAGGGAGCCAGGAAAAGTAACAACTCCGATGCGCATTACTTCGAGGCCTTGACTGTGTAGTTTTCGATAACAGGGTTAGAAAGAAGAGTGTGCGCGGCTTTTTCTACTTCAGCTAGTTGCGCATCTGTTGGCTCGCCATCAACTTCGATTTCAAAACGCTTGCCTTGCCTAACTGATTTGGCGAATGTAAAACCTAAGCGTGGAAGTGCTGATGCAACTGCTTGGCCTTGGGGATCTAGAATTTCTGGCTTCAACATAACTTCAACAACAATGATTCCCATTAGATGTTCTCCCCAGTCAGTAGCATGTAAGCAGTCGTATAACGTTCTTGCGTCTTTGCAATAATTTCATCTGGAAGAGCTGGCGGAGTTGAATTTCTGTCCCAATCACTTGAAAGCAACCAATCACGAAGATATTGCTTATCAAAAGATGGTTGTGACCCACCTGGTTTCCATTCATCAGCAGACCAAAAGCGGGAAGAATCTGGCGTTAAGGCTTCATCGCCTAGGCAGATATTACCGCTTTCATCTCGTCCAAATTCAAATTTCGTATCAGCCAAAATGATTCCGCGAGTTGCGGCGTAGTCATGAGCCTTGGAATAAAGGGCCAACGTAAGGTCGCGAAGTTTTTCTGCGTCCGATAGCCCCACTATCTGGGCCGCGCGCTGGAAATCGATATTTTCATCATGATCACCGATGTCGGCTTTTGTTGCTGGTGTAAAAATCGGCTCGGGTAACTTTGATCCATCACTTAACCCTGCCGGAAGTTGTATCCCGCAAACTGTTTGGCTCTTTTGATATTCAACCCAGCCACTGCCAGTTAAATATCCACGAGCCACGCACTCAATTGGAAACATCGTTAGCGACTTTGCTACGACCGCTCGGCCTTCAACTTCTGTTGGAACGCTAGTCGAAATAATATGGTTCGGAACTATGTCTTTTAAATATTCAAACCAGAAGAGTGAGAGCTGAGTTAACAGCTTTCCCTTACCAGGTATTTGTGTAGGTAGCACATAATCAAAAGCGCTGATGCGATCGGATGCAACGAGTAGAAGTTCGCCCTTGTCGTTTGTGTAAAGGTCGCGAACCTTGCCGGAACGAACGTGCTTCCAGCCTTGCATGGTCATCGAATAGAGCCGGGACGGTACTGCGCTGCCGCAGCTCGAGCTTTTGTGATCGCATCGATGCGAGCAACAATTCGCTCCACTTGTGCATGTGCATCTCCGGTGAACTCCAAAGGCTTGGAGATGAGAGCAACTAAATCTTCTTTACTGAGCGGAATGCGAGCATCAGTTCCGATTGCTTCGAGCATTCCATTTGGCTGGCCTTTGCGGATACCAAGAGCTGCAGCAACTGCGTGTTCCTTGATAACTTCGTGCGCTTCTTCTCGCCCAACGCCTGCTTTTACGCTAGCCATCAAAATTTTCGTTGTTGCAAGGAAAGGCAGATAACGAGTGAGTTCTGCTGCGATTACATCAGGAAATGCGCCAAATTCGCCAAGCACAGTCAAAAATGTTTCAATCAAACCATCGATTGCATAGAAAGCATCTGGAAGAGCAACACGGCGCACTACTGAGCATGAAACATCGCCTTCATTCCATTGATCACCAGATATTTCACCAATCATTGATGCATATCCACGAAGCACAACAGCTAAGCCATTAACGCGCTCACATGAGCGAGTATTCATTTTGTGCGGCATAGCCGAGGATCCAACTTGGCCTTCTTTAAATCCTTCTGTTACTAGTTCGGCTCCTGCCATCAATCGAATAGAAGTGGCAAGTGATGAAGGTGCTGCTGCAATTTGAACGAGCGAAGTTACGACATCGAAATCAAAAGAACGTGGATATACCTGACCGGTTGAGTCTAAGACTCGATTAAAGCCAAGGTGAGATGCAACTAGTTGCTCTAGCTGGGCATGTGAAGCCGAAGAGCCAAGTAAGTCAACAGAATCTTGAGATGTTCCAACTGGGCCTTTAATACCGCGAATGGGATAGCGCTCAATCAGATTTTCTAAACGTTCGTATGCAAAGAGCAGCTCTTCAGCGCACGTTGCAAATCGCTTTCCTAGTGTTGTGACTTGTGCGGGAACATTGTGAGAACGACCTGCAATAGGTTGATCAATATATTGAGTAGCGCGTTCACCTAGCACTGAAAGTACCGCGACGACGCGATCTCGAATTAATACCATTCCAGCGCGAACTTGCATCGCCTCAATATTTTCTGTCAGATCTCTACTTGTCATTCCAGCATGAATAGCTTCATGTCCAGCAAGTGCGTTAAATTCTTCAATGCGCGCTTTTACATCATGTCTCGTCTTTTTTTCACGAGCATCGATGGCTGCTAAATCAACGTTATTAATTACTTTTTCATAATCGGCAATAACTGAATCTGGAATTGCATGTCCTAGTTTGGATTGCGCGCGCATAACTGCAACCCATAGCTGGCGCTCACTCACTATTTTTGCTGTTGGGGACCAGATATCGCGCATCTGCGCCGATGCATAACGGTCAGCGAGGAGGCTCATGGATGAATTCTCTCGTATCCAGATTGCATTTAATTACCTTTCTCAGCTACCGACGCGTTAAGTGCAATGTCGTGGCGAAAATGGCTGCCGCGCAGCGTGATGGCCGAAATTACTCGGTAGGCCGTATTTCGGGCTTCGGTCAGGTCCGATCCGATTCCGGTGACAGCTAGCACTCGACCGCCCGATGAATGAAGGATTCCATCGCGCAAGCTTGTCCCGGCGTGAAAGACACTTGCCCCTTCAACTGGAGCAATCCCCATTATGGGTTCACCTAGGACTGGATTTGCTGGATAGCCCTGCGAAGCAAGAACAACTGTTACTGCGGAATCTTCTGACCACTCAAGTGATTGGCCTTTCAACTTTCCAGTCGCCGCTTTCATCAGCAACTGCGCAAGTGGCGTCTGTAAACGTGGCAGCAATACTTGCGTTTCTGGATCACCGAATCGAGCATTGAATTCAATAACTTTCGTGCCTTTATGAGTTAGCGCTAACCCGGCATAAAGCAGACCAATGAAAGGGGTTCCGCGTGCTTCCATCTCACGAATTGTTGGAGTCAAAACTTGAGTGAGCGTCTCTTCAATAATGTCATCTGGGGCCCAAGGAAGAGGTGAGTACGCGCCCATGCCGCCGGTGTTCGGTCCGAGGTCACCATCGAGTGCGCGCTTAAAATCCTGTACAGGTTGCATTGCAACAATGTTGTGACCATCTGAAATTCCAAAGAGTGAAACTTCTGGGCCATCTAAAAATTCTTCTATTACAACGCGCTCAGCAAGTAGCGCATGTTCAATTGCGGCTGCGCGATCATCGGTAACGACAACACCTTTGCCGGCTGCTAATCCGTCATGTTTAACAACATAAGGGGCGCCAAAAGTATCTAGCGCTTTCAAAATCTCTTCTTTGGTCTGGCAAGTAAATGAACGAGCAGTTGGAACGCCGGCATCTCGCATTACTTGTTTTGCAAAATCTTTTGATCCTTCAAGCAGAGCGGCTGCTTTAGATGGACCAAAACATGGAATTCTGGCAGCGCGCGCTGCATCAGCTAAACCGTTTACAAGTGGTTTTTCTGGACCCACAACGATCAGGTCAATATTTAACTTTCGCGCTAGTTCAATTATCTCAAGATTTTCATCTGTATTAATTGAATGACAGAGTGCAATTTCAGAAATTCCAGGATTTCCTGGAGCGACATGTAATTCTTCGAGGAGAGGATCGCGATTGAGTGCGGCTGCGAGAGCGTGTTCGCGCCCGCCAGAACCAATCAGCAATACTCTCAAATGAATTCCTTAACTACGATGGTTTGAGTGCGGCCTGGTCCAACGCCAATTGCTGACATTGGAGCACCTGAAATCTTTTCCAGATATTTCACATAATCCTGTGCATTTTTTGGCAAATCTGCGAATTTCTTGCAGTTAGAAATATCTTCAGTCCAACCTGGAAGGTATTCATAAATCGGTTTTGCATGGTGAAAATCGCTCTGACTTGCTGGAAGTTCTTCAACGCGCACACCATCAATATCGTAGGCAACACATACTGGGATCTTCTCCCAGCCAGTTAGTACGTCGAGCTTTGTTAAAAAGAAATCTGTTAGTCCATTGACGCGAGTTGCATAACGCGCAATGGGCGCATCAAACCAACCACAGCGACGATTTCGACCAGTTGTGACACCGACTTCTCCGCCGATGCGTCGAAGCGCTTCACCATCTTCATCCAGTAACTCAGTTGGAAATGGTCCACTACCTACGCGAGTTGTGTACGCCTTCAAAATTCCAATCACGGTTGTAATCTTCGTTGGCCCGATTCCAGATCCAGTTGAGGCACCACCGGCAGTTGGATTTGAAGACGTTACAAAGGGATACGTTCCATGATCAACATCAAGCAACGTTCCTTGCGAGCCTTCCAAAAGAACTATTTTTCCTGCTTGAAGAGCTTGGTCTAGAAGAAGCACGGTGTCGCAAACGTAAGGACGTAAAAGTTCGGCATAGCCCAGGTATTCGTTGACAACTTCATCAACTTCAAGACCTTTACGATTAAAGACCTTGATAAGTACTTGGTTTTTATCGCGAAGTGCGCCTTCAATTTTTTGGCGAAGAATAGAGGGATCAAAGAGATCCTGAACACGAATTCCAATGCGATTGATCTTGTCAGCATAAGCAGGCCCGATTCCGCGACCTGTTGTTCCGATTTTTGAATTTCCAAGGAAGCGTTCTGAAACTTTATCGATAGTGCGGTGGTAGGGCGTAATCAAATGTGCATTAGTTGAAATCTTTAATTTAGAAGTGTCAATGCCGCGCTCATTTAATCCACGAATTTCTTCGAGCAATACAGAAGGATCGATAACAACACCATTACCAATTACTGGAACTACATTTGGCGAAAGTATTCCTGAAGGTAATAAGTGCAGCGCATACTTTTGATCACCAATCACAACTGTGTGCCCAGCGTTGTTGCCGCCTTGGTAGCGAACTACATAATCGACTCGATCTCCGAGCAGATCAGTAGCTTTACCCTTGCCCTCATCGCCCCATTGGGCGCCAAGCAACACTAATGCAGGCATTTTTTATTACTTCTTCATGGACGTGCCACTAGAGCGAAGATCTGAACAAGCTTCGATGATTCGATTTGCAAGACCAGCTTCACCAGCTTTACCCCACGCACGTGGGTCATATAACTTCTTGCTTCCAACCTCACCGTCGACCTTCAAGACTCCGTCGTAATTCTTCATCATGTGATCTGCGATTGGGCGAGTAAATGCATATTGAGTATCGGTATCAATATTCATCTTAATTACGCCGTAATCAAGTGCTTCACGAATTTCTGAGAGAAGGGATCCAGAACCACCATGGAAAACGAGATCCATAGGCTTGCTGCCTGCGGCATATCCAAACTTCTTCTCAACTGCAGTTTGTAGGGTATTTAGAATCTTAGGTTGCAAGACCACGTTGCCTGGCTTGTAAACACCGTGGACGTTTCCAAATGTCGCAGCGACCATGTAGCGACCGCGCTCACCTTTACCTAGAGTTTCAACGGTAAGGATTGCATCTTCTTCAGTTGAATAAAGCTTTGCGTCATGTTTGGCTTCGATTCCATCTTCTTCTCCGCCAACAACGCCAATTTCAATTTCAAGAATTGTGTGAGCCGCAACTGATTTAACAATGAGTTCATCAGCAATCTTCATATTTTCAGCCATTGAAACGGCTGATCCATCCCACATGTGTGAGTTAAACAATGGGCCTTTTCCACTCTTGATGCGTTCTGCACCTAATTCAAGGAGCGGACGCATAAAGCCATCAAGCTTTTCTGCTGGGCAATGATCTGTATGGAGTGCGATATTGACGTTGTAATTCTTTGCGATGACGTGTGCATACTCAGCGAGCGCAACTGCGCCATCGACCATATTCTTAACGGTTGAACCTGAAAGGTATTCCGCACCGCCCCAAGAGATTTGAATGATGCCATCTGATTGCGCTTCTGCGAATCCGCGAATTGCACCGATCAGCGTTTGTGAAGAGGAAACGTTAACCGCTGGATATGCAAAAGCTCCGGCTTTTGCGCGATCGAGCATCTCTGCATAAATTTCAGGGGTTGCAATGGCCATTTAAATCTCCCAAATATGTTGAGCCGGTACTAGATAACTAGTTGCCAACTGGAACGTGAGTAAAACGTCACCAGTCTCAACACTGGGCGGTGAGCCTTACGGCTAATCCCACCACATTTCGGGGTGGATTGGAAAACCGGCGCTCCTAGTGAGAGCACCTAAGCGGGCGGTTTAAAGCCCGAATCGAGCGGCAAGGGCTGAAAGCCCTATGAGCCCGAGGTTTGAGTGGAAGAGGAACCTTGCTGTTCGACCAGCAAACTTTACCAAGGTACTAACTATATGAACCCGGCTCCCTGCCTCGGCTAAACGTAACCATCCAAGCATCGTAATCTCCTTTCTGTATTGGTGTCTCTGTTGGTGCGATCTCACTCTTTACGAGATGTGGCAGAAAGTACGCAAAAAAATCATTCTAAATATTTTCAGAAATCCCTAGTGGGGATAAGTCGAGGTGTGTAACCTGCCTTGAGTGAGTACAGATAACAAACAAGAGTCGATTGATAATCTCGGCAGCGAAAACCGCTTCTTCCCGCCATCCCCCGAGTTTGCTGCTCAGGCAAATGCTAAGCCAGGTATTTATGAGGCCGCCGAAAAAGATCGCTTAGGTTTCTGGGCCGAACAAGCAAACGCGCTTACATGGACTCAAAAGTGGAGTGATGTTCTTGAATGGAAAGTTCCATACGCAAAATGGTTTATTGGCGGAAAACTTAACGCCTCGTACAACGCGCTAGACCGCCATGTGCTGGAAGGTCGCGGAGATCGTGTTGCTTTTTATTTCGAAGGAGAGCCTGGCGATACTCGAACAATTACATATGCCCAGATGCTACAAAGTGTTAAGAAAGCAACTAATGCACTTCTTGAACTTGGCATAAAAGCTGGGGACCGCGTTGCAATTTATATGCCAATGATCCCTGAAGCTGCAATCGCGATGTTGGCATGTGCTCGTATTGGCGCCGCCCACTCAGTTGTTTTTGGTGGCTTCTCTGCCGACTCACTACTAGCTCGTATTCAAGATGCAGATGCAACTCTTGTCATAACTGCAGATGGTGGATACCGCAAAGGTGCACCATTTGCACTGAAGCCTGCAGTCGATGAAGCGCTTAAAGGGCAGACCAACGTTAAAAATGTTCTTGTTGTGCGTCGCACTGGCCAAGAGACAGCATTTGATAATTCTCGCGATATTTGGTGGCACGAGATTGTCGATCGCCAAAGTGATGAGCACGTTGCAGAGAGCTTTGATTCAGAGCAGATTCTTTTTATTCTTTACACATCTGGAACAACCGCAAAACCAAAAGGAATTTTCCACACAACAGGTGGCTACTTGACCCAGGTTGCCTACACACATAAGGCAGTCTTTGATTTGAAAGCTGAAACTGATGTCTATTGGTGTACTGCTGACGTTGGTTGGGTGACCGGCCATTCTTATGTCGTTTATGGCCCAATGATTAATGGCGCAACACAAGTAATGTATGAAGGAACTCCGGATACACCTACCAAGGGTCGCCTCTTTGAAATCATCGAAAAATATAAAGTTTCGATTCTTTATACAGCTCCAACACTCATTCGAACATGGATGAAGTGGGGCGATGAATATCCAAATGCTTCAGATCTATCTTCACTTCGCTTATTAGGTTCAGTCGGTGAACCAATCAATCCAGAAGCGTGGATGTGGTATCGCGATGTCATTGGTAAGGGACGTTGTCCGATAGTTGACACGTGGTGGCAAACTGAAACTGGCGCAATCATGATTTCTCCGCTTCCTGGAATTACATCTTGTAAGCCAGGTAGCGCGATGGCAGCAATTCCAGGCATCGTTGCAAAACTTTATGACGATGCAGGTAATGAACTTGGTGATGGACATGGTGGATATTTAGTTCTTACCGAGCCTTGGCCTTCGATGCTGCGCGGTGTGTGGGGCGAAGAGGAGCGATACAAGGAAACTTACTGGTCTCGTTTCTCACCTAGATATTTTGCTGGTGATGGCGCCAAACTTGATAATGATGGCGCTATCTGGCTACTTGGCCGCGTAGATGATGTGATGAATGTTTCTGGTCACCGCATCTCAACGACAGAAGTTGAATCCGCACTTGTTTCACATGAAGCAGTTGCAGAAGCAGCGGTTGTTGGCGCAAATGATGAAATGACGGGGCAAGGGATTGTTGCATTCGTTATTTTGCGCGGAGGCGTTGAATACGCTGATCAACTAAGTGGTGATGAGCTTACTAAGGCGCTCAAGGCGCATGTCTCAAAGGAAATTGGCGCAATCGCAAGACCGCGACAAATTATGGTTGTGAACGAACTTCCAAAGACGCGTAGCGGAAAGATTATGCGTCGCTTACTTCGCGACGTTGCTGAAAATCGCGCAGTTGGAGATTCCACAACTCTTGCTGATCCAAATGTTATGAAACTTATTTCAGAGGGTCTTTCAACGGCAAAATCTGAAGATTAAATAGTCAGACCTAGGTATTGCTTCACTGCTTTTTTGATTTCAGCAAAAGATTTGAATGCTCCGATTTTCTCGTAAACAGATTTGCCATTCGCATCAATAAATCTAGTAACCGGAACTCCCATGCCAAATATGCCTTTTGTCGTTCCTTTTAAATCTGCAAGCTGGGGCCAGGTCATCGCGTGGGTTGCCACAAACTTTGCGCCGGCCGCATTGTTCTTTTCCTCAACATCAATTCCAATAATCTGAATTTTCTTTGTTTTTGCTGCTTGCACGAGAAGTGGAATCTCTTCCTTGCAAGGATCACACCATGAACCCCAAACGTTAATCATGGCTGGGCCTTTAATCCCTTGATAAATAAGAGAGCGTTTGCCATCCAAGCAAGGCAGAAGAACTCCCTTTTTAATTGCTGGATTAGTCATGATTCCCGAGCAACTAGGCACCAGGGCCTGTGAATTCGGCACACTCACCATGGTCAAAATTAAAGCAAGCGTGCAGACCAGAGCGATGCGCTTCATCGAAATGCCGAATCTGGCTTAACAAGCTTCATAGCCGCAACCTTATCGGTCTCACCAATTCCGTATGAAGGACATAGAGCGACAAGCGGACATGCTCCGCAGGCAGGTTTGCGCGCATGACAGATGCGACGCCCATGCCAGATCAAAAGTTGAGAAAGATTGGTCCATTCTTGCTCGGGAATTAATTTCATAACATCGCGTTCCACTTTCACAGGATCTTCTGATGTACTCCATCCAAATCTTCTCGAAAGGCGGCCAAAATGGGTATCAACGGTGATACCTGGAATTCCAAATGCATGGCCCAGTACAACGTTTGCAGTTTTTCTTCCCACTCCCGGCAAGGTAATTAGTTCATCTAGGTTGCCCGGCACTTCGCCATTAAAGTCAGTTAACAGTTTCTGACTCAGTGCTTGAATATTACGAGCCTTGTTGTGATAAAAACCGGTTGGGCGAATCATTGTTTCGACATCTAGAATCTTTGCTGATGCTAATTTTTTAGGAGTTGGGTACTTCTTGAAAAGTGACGGGGTCACTAGATTGACTTGCTTATCAGTACATTGCGCCGATAAAACGGTGGCAACGAGCAACTGAAATGGAGTTTCAAAATCTAATTCACAGTTGGCGTCGGGATAGCGCTTTCCAATTGCTTTAAATATTGAACCAGCTCGACGCTTTAGCGCTCGCTCGCTCTCACCGGTAACACTCATAAAGCTAATAATCCTTGAATTTGGGTGTGAGGGCTAGTCGGAGTAATCTTTCTATGTGGTCAAACAAAATGATGATGCAGTAGTTCGCCAGGCACCTCTATTTCGCGGTCTTGATGATGAATCGGCCGCTTCGTTGCGCGGCACAATGCTTCCCATAAAGATTTCCAAAGGAAATACCGTTTTCAAAGAGGGCGATGAGGGCGACCGCCTATATGTCGTTATTGATGGAAAATTAAAGCTAGGAACGTCAAGCGGGGATGGCCGAGAGAACCTACTTTCGATTCTTGGGCCTGGCGAAATGTTTGGCGAGCTTTCACTCTTTGATCCTCAGCCACGTACTTCTACAGCAACCGCAGTAACTGATGCCCGCTTGCTTGCTCTCTCCCATGACCAGGTCATTGGCCTTGTGACAGCGCATCCACGTGTGGCACTTGAACTTCTTGCTCGTTTAGCCCAGCGCTTGCGCCGTTCAAACGAGGTTCTTGCGGACCTGGTTTTTGCAGATGTGCCAGGTCGCGTAGCAAAAGCAATTATTGATCTTGGTTCCAGATTCGGAGTACAGAAGGATGATGGTCTACACGTAAACCATGACCTTACTCAAGAAGAATTAGCACAACTAGTTGGCGCTTCTCGCGAAACAGTCAACAAGGCGCTGGCAGATTTCGCATCACGCGGTTGGGTTCGTTTGGAACCTAGAGCAGTGGTCGTTACGGATTACGAGCGCTTAGCCAAACGCGGTCGCTAGCCAGCACGGACAATTACTAGCGCGCTAGCTCCACAACAACTTCAACTTCAACTGGTGCATTAAGTGGAAGCTCTGCCACGCCAATTGCTGTGCGTGCATGCTTACCTTTTTCTTCGCCCCAGATTTTAATAAAGAGTTCAGATACTCCGTTAATTACGCCAGGGTGTCCAACAAAACCAGATACTCCGTTAACAAAACCGCGAACCTGAACAACGCGTTCAATGTCGTTGATGTCAGCGACTAAACCAATCGCAGCAATTGCATTAAGCGCGCAAATCTGAGCCATCTCTTTAGCTTGTTCTGGCGTAACGCCGCCATCAACTTTGCCAACAAATGGAATTGCTCCGTTAACAAGTGGCAACTGACCGGCGGTAAAAACTAAATTTCCGGTGCGTACTGCTGGAATATATGCAGCTAGTGGGAGTGATGCTTCAGGAAGCTCTAAACCGAGCTCCTTTAACTTAGCTCTAACGTCGACGGACATTTATGCAATCTCGCGCTTCATGTATGCAACAAGTTGTTCACCAGTACCTGGTGCTGGTACAACTTGTACAAGTTCCCAACCATCAGAACCCCACGTATCTAGAATCTGCTTTGTTGCATGGCTAAGAAGTGGAACTGTTGAGTATTCAAACTTTGTCATGATGCCTCCGAGTTTTTAGTTATTTATTGAGTGCTGCTTTAACCGCAGCAGAAACTTTTCCGCCATCAGCTTTTCCTGCTATTTGTGGTTTTA
>CAIVOW010000140.1 GCA_903907665.1 uncultured Actinomycetes bacterium
CTATCAATCAGTGCGGGTCCCTCTTACAGCGCGAGTTGGATTGAAACTGCCACAGTAGGAACCACTGTGAGTTTTATGTGTCAGCTAGAGGGCGCTACTGCCGTTCCTTGTACTTCCCCCTACACAATTGGAACATTGTCGGCATCTGGCTCGTATAACTTTAAAGTTACTGGGAGAGATCTTGCCGGTAATAATGGACAGGCTACGACCACTCTGGTCGTAGCACCTGCAGCTCCTGTACCGTCTGGAAATGGCAGGATTTTCTTGTCAGGTTTTGCTGGTTTTCCGGTGGGTTGGGCAACGCGCGTATTTGCCTTTCTCACACCCGCAGAGATGATCGGATTGAGTTTCGATGTATCTGGAATTATTAGTGGAGTGCTCCCTGCAGATATTCAGCTGGGTTCCGTTCTCACCTATCATGGTGGAATTACTGGCTTGCCAAATTCAGTAATTTCCCCTTTCCCCAGCGGAGTTGCAATTGCATCATTCAATAGCGGAGGCTCGATCCTGGAACCTACCTGTGCAACTTTAAACGCATGGGTTCAAGCTGGATTTTGTACGACAGCTGGGATCGGCGCGGGGTGGGGAGTCGTAGTGCTCGACTTATCTCAACCAATTTGCACATCTTTTTGCGTAGATTTGATATCTATAGCGCCTGCGCCTCCTACTACATATGCAATTGGAGCCACCGGACCTGGTGGTGGAATTGTTTTCTATGTTTCGCCAACCCCCTTTACAGAAACCGGTGCTCCATGCGCGAATTCTTGTCACTACTTAGAAGCAGCACCTACCTCAGGCCCAAATGCATGGACGGAAATCTCAAGGGGTTGGTCTGGAAATGGACTAAGTCTTATCGGCACAACCTCTACTGTTTTTGGATCTGGTTATTCAAATACTCAAACGCTAATCCATCAACCTGGTGCAGCGAGTGATGGCGCCGCATTTTTGGCGCAGGCGTATTCAGGCCCTTCGGCTTTAAATGATTGGTTTCTTCCTTCGAAGGATGAACTCAACGAACTATATTTGCAGCAAATAAATGTTGGAGGATGGTTGTTCCAAACTCATTGGTCCTCCTCTGAGTACGACCAGTACAGTGCTTGGACCCAGCTGATTACTATTGGTCTACAGATTCATGATGGCAAGCTAATCACTTATGCCGTCCGGCCAATTCGAGCTTTCTAGTACTACATCTGCGTACCCATTCACCTGTTAAATTCTTAATTTCGCGGGTGAATAGGCACGTCTTTGATAACGATTTTCGCAATTAAGACCAGTCTTGTGCTCCGAATACCTTAAGAATCTGAGCGAGCAATCCTTAGCTAGGAAATGAGTGTGTTCGCAAAAATCTGCCATGCGAGCAAGGACTTCGCGATTAAAGAGAGGGTGATGTAAGTCCGTTCTCCGCGAAGGTAATCGCTCCACTTTCCAACCTTTTTGTATTGCAACCATTGCACTATTGCGAATGAATTGAACAAGACAAAGATTGTAAAAACTATTCCATAGACAAAGCCCGGTGCAGAATGCCCACTGTGGCCGCCAATCCCAAAAAGGTAGAAGAAGAGCGCGATCCATGGAACTGCGCCGGCAATACATCCAAAAATAAATGGAATCCATCCACCATTTCCTGGATTCTCATACTTCTCTTGAAGCCATCCAAAAAGAATCATTGAAGCATTCACGCCAAATAAGGCAATGAGCGCGGCAAGTTCAGTTACGCCAAGGATTTGTGCGATGAGAACAATCATTACAGATGAGCTAATTGCGTACTCAACCCATCGGAAATAGTTTCGCTGCGCAGAAAGTCCGGCGCTATAACGAGGGAAAAACTTGGGGCTTGCCACAATGAAATGTGCCAGAGCAGATAACCCTAGGAATACGGCCACAGTTAGTCCGACTGGTGTCTTTAGGAGAACGACTGGTGCGTCAAAAGTCGTCCCTGGAGGACCTGACATATATGTGGCAGTGATTGGGAGAGTAAAATTATTACTCAAGAGCAGCACAACCATCATTTGACCAAGATGAAGAAGCCCAGCCAAAATGTTTGCTTTACGAAGGCTTGCAGGCGTAATTTGATTTTTCATAACTTGAGGCTACTCTAATTCTTCGATCTGCTAAAGGGACTTTATTTACTTCAGCTTCAGGTAGAAACAATGCATGGTTGTAAAGCCTAATTGGGGTACACGCAATCAAGTTTTGCGAAAAACTTAAGAAATCGGAATAACGATTTCGTTGTACTGCAAGATTCCAGGTTTAAATGGCGGATCAAAGCGACAAATGCGCGTTTCTTGCGAGAGCGATATATTGTTTTTTTGAGCTGATAAGCGAAGTCGCTTCTCTTCTTTTTCACTTAGTCGTTTGTTCGCTCGCCCTCGGAAGGCCGAAGCTGCGCAGGTTTGAGCTGGAAGTTCGTGCAACTCAATATTCGAGTCTTTGGGGAGTGGCATATCTTTAAGGTTCGATCCAGCTGGCATAACGAAGTGAACCTTCCAAAGATCGGAATCAAGGTTTGTGTCCGTCGTTGCGATAACAGGGGCGGTCATTGCGATGCTTTGCGAAGCCGCATTTCCTTTAGAAATATAATTAAACAGAGGTCTGAAGGCAGCACTTGTGGCAGCTGCATAATCATTATTGATGTTCACTTCAGCCACGACACATGCATCATAAAGTCGTAGCTCGAAATCATCGAACTTCTGTAAAACTTGGTATTTCTGACGTTCAGTCATGATGTCAGTTTACTTCCAAATATTATCACCGCGCAGCACCGCATCGGATCCGCCATCGATGTAGATGGTTTGCCCGGTTGTGTGAGTGTTCTCTACGCTCGTTAACCACGTCAGTAAATACGCAACTTGCATGGGTTTCAAGTAATAATTGAGTGGCATTGGCACTGATACATCAATCGCGCTTCGACCTTCAGCAGTAGCAATCATCTCGGCCACCATCGGAGTTTCCACAATTCCGGGGCCAACAGCATTTAAGGGGATGCCTGCTCCTGCCCATTCGGGTTTAATGCACTCACGGCGAATCCACCGGCTAAGGGCCCGCTTGGTGGATCCATAGATGAGGCTATTTTGCACATCGCCACCATCTACTAATCCTTGTGCAATTTTGAGTGAATTTACTTCGTTGCCGCTTAGCAACGCTTCGACTAACTCGGGGGAGTTGGGCATCAGGGAAGCCATCGAACTTGTGACGCAGACCCGCGGAGCTAAACTCTTAGAAAGAGTTGGAAGTAAACCTTCCAAAAATTCAGTAACTCCAAAATAATTGACTGAAGCAGTTTTAGCGATTGGCAGAGCCAGACCAGCACAGGCA
>CAIVOW010000141.1 GCA_903907665.1 uncultured Actinomycetes bacterium
ATTTCAAAATTAACCCGGCCAAAATTTTTAGCAATTATTTCCTCACATGCACTGGCTGCATATTTAAATCGTGATGAGGAAACTCGCCCTGATGGTTTCATTGTGGAAGGCCCAACAGCCGGTGGACACAATGCACCACCGCGAGGACAAACTCCGGTAGGACCAGATGGTCAGTCGCAATTCACCGATAGAGATTTAGCCGACTTAACTAAAGTTGCAGCAATCGGTCTACCGTTTTGGCTTGCAGGTGGTTATGCAACCCCAGAGAAATTAGAAGAAGCAATTTCACTCGGTGCTATTGGCGTTCAGGCGGGTTCAATATTTGCGTTGGCAAATGAATCTGGTTTTACCTCTGAACTCAAATCAGAAGTACTTCATGAGATTTCTAGTGGAACTGTTGAGATAAGAACTGATCCAACTTCATCATCTACTGGTTTTCCATTTAAGGTAGTTAGCGTTCCGGGTTCGTTAAGTGATGCAGCTAATTATGAAAAACGCCCACGCCTATGCGATCTCGGTTATTTACGTGTGCCCTTTGAAAGAACAGGTAAAGGAATTGGATACCGTTGTTCTGCAGAACCAAGCAACACATATATTTTTAAAGGTGGGGCTGATACAGATCTTGATGGCACTAAATGTCTATGCAATGCGCTTATGACAAATATCGGGCTGGGTCAGATACGGCCAGATGGTTATAAAGAATTGCCACTAGTCACTCTGGGCTCTGACACAACAGCAGAACGGGAGTTGTTGCTTAAATATCCAACAGGCTGGAGCGCAAAGCAGGCGGTGGGATATCTGCTTGGGACGGTGGTTGATTAAGATGGACAGGTGAGGCTCAAATTAGCAATCGCTCTTTCGCGATTTGCGGGCCTCTTATCCAGAAAACTTTTAGGTAAATCAGGCGAAACGATCCCAGGACGAATTCTCCTTATTCTTTATCCAAAAGCCCTGATTGCCCTCGCAAAGAATCGCAATATTATTTTAGTTTCTGGCACCAACGGAAAAACTTCTACAACAAGAGCCCTAACCAAAATAGTTTCAACACTCGGCAAAACAGTTTCTAATGCCACTGGCTCAAATTTAGACCGGGGCGCTGCAACAACACTCATGGCTAAATCAGAATATGCCGTTCTAGAAGTCGATGAACTTCATCTAATCCGATTGATTGCCGAAACCAAACCCAAAATAGTGTTGCTGTTAAATCTCACAAGAGATCAACTTCATCGAATGCATGAAGTCAAGCGCGTGGCCGATCGCTGGCACGAAGCTGTTGCGGGTGCTACCGAAACGGTTTTTGTTGGCGACATTGATGATCCGTTCGTTAACTACGCACTCTCGGCGAGTTCTAACTCAATTCGAGTTTCTTTTGGCGGGCGCAAACATAGCGATGCTGCAGTTTGTCCTTCATGTGGAATTTATTTGAAGTGGGATAAAAATAATTACAAATGCGATTGTGGTTTCTCCAATACTCGCGCTGATATAAGCCTTGAACAAGCCTCGGCAGCAACTCGAAATGCCGAGTTAGCAAATATTGTCGGGTAGGAACTTGGTGCAAAAATTGTTAAAATCAACCCAGTCGATGACGAACGTTCTTTCACAAAGTCTTATTCGGGCGTTAGCGCAAAGATTAGATTGACTAAAAACCCTGCTTCCTGGACCGAAGCGCTTTCCGGAGTTTCTGGAAACGATGTAATTCTTATACTTAATGCCCGCCAAGTTGATGGAATAGATACCTCTTGGTTGTGGGATGTTTCATTTGATAAATTGCATGGCAAGCATGTTGTTGTGTGCGGTGAGCGTGCCTTGGATATGGCTTACCGATTGCATGTACAAGGTATTGAAAGCGAAGTAACAGCTACTTTTAAGGAAGCACTTGAGAAATTTAGAAGTCCTGCCAGCGTCGAAGTTCTAGCGGCGTATACCGCTTTCCACAGTTTGGTAAATGCATGAGCCAAATTAGAATCGTGAGAATTCATAATGAATTACTTGGGACATATGGCGATCAAGGTAATGCAGATGTCTTAACTTTTCGCGCAAAGTTTCATGGCATTACCGCATCAATAATTGATGTTTCATACAATGATTTGCTCCCAACAAACGGTGATATTTACTTACTTGGTGGCGCTGAAGATGCAGCACAAATTTTAAGTTTAGAAGCTCTACGCCGTGATTATATTTTGCAAGGTGCGATAGAGCGGGGCGCTGTAGTTCTTGCAGTTTGCGCCGGGTTCCAAATCATCGGAAATAGCTTTTGGGCGAATGGGCAAGAAGTCGAAGGTCTCGGATTACTAGATGTGAAAAGCGTGCCAGGAAAGAAAAGATTTGTCGGGGATGTGAAATCAAAGTCAACAGTTCTGGGCTTGGAACTAACCGGCTTTGAAAACCATGCCGGAAAAACGATTCTAGGCAATAATGCAAAACCATTTGCCAAAGTCTCAATTGGTCACGGTAATGGTGATGGAAAATATGACGGAGCAGTCGATGGAAATGTATTTGGAACTTATATGCACGGACCGATTTTGGCGAGAAACCCGGAATTTGCAGATCTCTTATTAACTCGTGCAACTGGGCGCAAGTATTCGCAAATTTCAGATCCGCTAGCAACGCAATATGCGAGCTGGCGCCGAAAGGTTACAAAATAATTGCTTGAATTATTTAAAGTAATTCCAGCCTTTGCCTTAACAGCTCTCCTGTTAGCCGTTGTTCCAGGCCAAGGCGTTGCAATGGTGCTTCGGCAAAGTTTGATTGGCGGCCGCCGAGCTGCTTTCTACTCAGTTTTGGGTAATGCATCTGGATTATTAGTTTGGGGCGCCCTGTCTTCAATAGGTTTATCAGCAGTCTTTGCAAAATCACATTTTGCCTTCTCGGTGCTTAAATATTGTGGCGTTGCTTTCCTAACGATTCTTTCAATTCAGACGCTCTGGCAATTACGAAAAGAGTTTGGCAAGTTCGATTTTGATAGCGCAGCGAAAACAAAACTTGGTCCGGCTTATCGCCTAGGGCTGATTACTAACTTAACCAATGTGAAGGCGGCAGTTTTTGCGGTTGCATTTATACCTTCCTTTGTACCAAAGACTTTCTCACTGGGTCTTGGAATATTTTTACTTGCTTGTGTCCAGGCCACAGTTTCTACTCTCTGGTATTCATCACTGATTGCAGTAGTTGATCGCGCTTCGCTTTATCTTGCACGGCCCACAGTGCGTCGGGCATTAACTGGAATATCTGCGCTCGGAATCATGGTTCTTGCCATCGGGTTAGCGCTAACAAGTCCGCGGTAATTTCACCTAAATTTGTAGGTTACAATTAGCCAGTTGTTGCAACCGCAACTCCACTTATAAGAACCCACTGGCAAGAGCCATGGTTCGCTTGCGAGTCTTAATCTGTGGCACCACGAGACACGCTTGATGTCTCGATTGGTATTTTTATGTCATTTAAAGATTTAGGCATTGCCCCTGCGCTCGTAGCTACG
>CAIVOW010000142.1 GCA_903907665.1 uncultured Actinomycetes bacterium
CCAAGTTTCACAGCGTAAAGCTTATTTGCCGAGTTCTCATTCAATACTCGAGATGTGGCCGCGAATGAACTCGTTGAAGTTCCCGTAAGAACGAAAGAAAGAACAAAAGAGAGAACAGTGGCAAGAACAATGCGAGACTTCTTCGTGGTCAACATTCCCAAATTATCCCACAGCGCAGTCTGTTACTCCACCTAAAACGAATGTGTAACGGCTTAGAAAATAGCGAGAATGAAGGTGCATCCTGTAATTACCAAGGCTCCGCCGATAACCTGAACCAAGGAAATATTTTCATGCAAGTAAAGTGCTCCGATAAGGACAGCAACAACAGTTACTAAAAACTCGACACTAATTGCCCTTGTGGCGCCAATTTGAGCAACTAGCTTGAAGTAAATCACGTAACAAAGCGAGCTACATGCAACCGCAAGCCCAATCAAATTCAACCAGTCCCCCACCGATGGAGTGCGGTGAAATGGAACAAAAAACAAAAGTGGCAGCGTAAGTAAGCCTCCGAAAAAGAAAGCACCGATTACTTGCTCCCAGGCGCCCACCAATGTCATTTTCATCCTTGAATAATTGCTACCAAAAGCTGCAGAAATACATCCGATGATGGCGACTATGATGCCAACTAAATACTCCTTCGATGTACTTCCCTTTGGAAATCCAACCAAAAGAATAATTCCCAAGAAGCCGAGCACTAATCCGAAATATCCCCTTCTCGTCAATTTCTCGATTCGAAGTGATCTTCCGATTATTGCTGAATACAATGGAATTGCACCGACCAAGATTGCTGTCATAGCCGTGCCAATACGAGGAATCGCAAAAGATAATCCTATGAGCTGAACTGCAACGGTTGTCACACCGGAAATCAGAAAGGGAATAACTCCTACTGAGAAATCTAGTTTTCGCCCACTTATTTTAGCTAGCAGATATAACGAGAGGCTTGCGATAAGAGCTCGTATCGACACTGCTCCCACCCAGTCGAAAGCTGCCACAACGCGAAGAACAAGTAGAAATGATCCGCCCCAAAGTAGCGCCAATATCGAGAACTCACTCGGCGCGTTCAACTTCATGAGATGAAGGTTACAGGCTTCATAAATCCCTCGCTAGAATAACGCTCATAAATGCGGCTAATCACAGGATCTTTGCCGTCTTAATATCGCAAAGGATTGTTTGATATGGCTACGAAGAAAAACGAATTTGATTCAGCTTTAATTTCGCGATTCCTCACCTCTCGTCGGACAACTCGTGAATTTCTCCCAAAGCCTGTATCCCAAACTATTATTAATCAAATTTTGACTGATGCGCTTACTGCCCCGAGTTGGTCTAATACTCGACCATTCAAAGTTGCAGTAGCAAAAGGTGAAGTACGCGATCGAATTAGTGCCGAATTTCTCTCGCGCTGGGGCGCGGTTTCCAAACATTTGCGAGCAGGAACCTGGGGGAAATTTACGTTGCTCGTATCTCGATATGGATTGCCAACGAGTAACCGATTCATAAGCAAGCCATATTCCCCAGATCTGAAGCCTCGTGCCCATCGCCTTGGCGTTGAACTCTATAAGTCTTTCGGTATTGCGCGGGAGGATCGTCTTCAACGTGATGCATGGTGGGCGAAGAATTATGAATTTTTTGGAGCACCTGTTGAGCTTTTTATTTACATACACAAAAGCTTAGGTATCCATGCAGCAAGTGACGCCGGTTTAATGATGGAGAATTTAGCCCTCTCGGCACACGCTCGTGGTTTAGGAACCTGCATGCAAGGATCAGTCGCCATTTGGGATGATGTAATCAGAAAAGAATTTGATGTGCCAGAGAATTATCGGCTGCTCTGTGGAATTGCAGTCGGATATCCAAGCCCTTCAAAAGTAAATGACTTCAAAGCTCATCGAATTGGAGTGGATGAAATTCTGCTCAATCCTTCTGTTTAGAGTTCCTCGCACTCCACAACTAGTGCGCAAACTCTGAATTATCCATTGCTTTCTTTGGTAAGAAAAATGTAATAATTAAGAAAATAGCCACTAAGCATATTTGAAGAAGCAACGCATTTCTAAAGCCTTTGTCTATATGTCCAGAGGTGACTTGGTTAAAGAACAAAGTTCCAAAGATTGCAACTCCAACGGATGAACCTATTGATTGAATAGCCGAAAGCACGCCCGATGCCGAACCCACTAATTCATCTTTAATGGCCAGCAGGATTGCATCAAAGAGAGCCGCCACCACGAGCCCTGTACCAAAACCAGAGACCAGCATTCCAGGAGCTATATGCCAGAAATTGAAGGATTGCATATTTGGCAATGAAGTAAAGAGCAATATTGCTCCAATGATTTGAGCAAATGCGCCAAGTTGAAGGACTCGAGTGCCAAATTTATCTGCAAGAACTGCGCCGCTCAGCGCCCCACCAATCGCAGTACCTAGTGCAATTGCAATATTGGCGATACCAGCGCCACGCGCCGAGTACTGCTCTCCGATCTGAAGAAAGAGAGTAATAATCAAGTAGACGCCAGTGAATCCTGCAAAGAAGATAAAGATTCCAGCAAGCCCCAAATTATATGTACGCGCTTTGAAGATATCTGGATCAACGAGAGGAGTTCTCTTTCGAGAAATAACCCAGCGTTGTTGCATCGTGAAAATAACAAAACCAAAAAGTGAAGCAGCCAACGAGATGAAAGTCCATAGTGGCCATCCGGCTTCCTGGCCCTGGATCAATGGCAAAAGCAGCAAACCGGAAGAAATAATAATTAAAACACTTCCAAGAAGATCGATTTTAATTGAATGATTCGACGCTCTCTTCGGTAAATATTTCCAAGCAAGGCCTAGATTAATGATTCCAATTGGAATATTAACTAGGAAAACTGCGCGCCAACCTGTCGAGGCAATATTGCCATCAATGATAAACCCGCCAATAATTGGTCCAAGAATTCCACCTAGACCAAAAACCGGGCCGAAGATCGCAAATGCCTTTCCGATTTCTTCGGGCGGAAATACATCTCGAATAAATCCGATGACATGCGGGAGAACCATGGCGCCGGCAAATCCTTGAATTAAGCGAAAGGCGATTAGTGCGCCAATATTTGGTGCAATCGCACAAAGGAGTGAGCTGACGGTAAAACTTGCGAGTCCTACAAGGAACATGTTTCGGCGTGAATAGCGATCTGCTAAGCGACCACCTAAGACTAAGCCTGCTCCAAGAGTCAATGTATAGCCACCAATAACCCATTGCAGGGCCGAAGGTGTTGCTCCAAGCCTTTCTTTGAGCGAAGGTCCAGCAACGTTTACGATTGTTGAGTCGAGTAGATCCATAATCTCGGCTGCAAGGACAATTCCAAGAATCAACCAACGGTGCTTATTTACTGAGGTCTCTGAAGTCATCCGAGAAGAATAGACCACCCGCTTCAAACCTTTATTACGCTATTCACCTGAAATGGTGAACTACATATAAATTGTTATCAAAATGTCTTGAAATCTCTAGTATCTAGGAATCTAGGTGGGCAATAATTCCCGTATGAGCAAAAGAGTCTGTGTCATCGGTGCTGGGCCGAGTGGAATTGCGGCCGCAAAAAATTGCATTCAAAATGGTTTAGAGGTTGTCGTCTTTGAAAAGAATAACAAGGTTGGTGGCAACTGGGTCTTTAATGCAAAGACGGGACATTCCAGCGTTTATGAGAACACCCACCTCATCAGCTCAAAGGTATGGTCTGAATTCGAAGATTATCCAATGCCTGATTCATTTCCAGACTATCCGGGACACGCACAACTTCAAAGCTACTTTGAATCCTATGCAAGGGCTTTTGGCGTGCTCGATACAGTCAGATTTGATCACACTGTAGACCACGTAACTCGTCAAAAAAATGGCTCATGGCTAGTTGAGTTTACGGACAACAATGGCGATAAAAAGAGTGAAGTCTTTGAATACTTGATGGTCTGTAACGGACACCATAACGTTCCTAAGTATCCAAGCTATCCGGGTGAATTCACTGGGCGATTTATCCACTCACATGATTTCAAGGGCGTAGATGAGACATGGCGCGATAAGCGCGTATTAGTTATTGGTGGTGGAAACTCAGCGTGCGATATCGCTGTAGAGGCAGCTCGAATTACAAAGACAGTTGATATGTCGATGCGTAGCCCTCAATGGTTCTTCCCTAAGTTTCTATTTGGTCAACCAAGCGACGTCTTTTCATCGCGAACCGCTTGGTTGCCAAAGAAATTACGACAATATGGAATTAAATTTCTGGTCCGCTTAGTTCAGGGCCCCTACAGTCAATACGGGCTGCCCGAGAATACGAAATTACCGCTAACAAATCATCCGACGCTAAATTCAGACCTAATGGATTACATTCGCCACGGCCGCGTAACGCCACGCAAGGCAATTAAGGCTTGGAACGGTCTAACGGTTGAATTTATCGATGGCTCAAAGTCAGATTATGACATCGTTTGTGCGGCTACAGGCTTTTGGACAACTTTCTCGTTCTTCGATAACTCATTCATAAACTTCAAGGATCTAGAGAAGATTCCACTTTTCCGAAAGATGATGCACGAAAAGTATGAGAACCTCTACTTCATTGGATTATTTCAGCCACTAGGGTGCATCTGGCCATTGGCAGATTACCAAGCAAAAATTGCATGCTTAGAAATTCTAGGAAAGTATCGGCGGCCTGCCGATATTAAATCTGCAATAGCCCATGAAGTCTCACATCCGCACTTTGACTTTAGTCCTGGACAACGCCATGCGGTAGAAGTTGATTACCACACCTTTCGCAATGAACTTAAGAGGGAGCTGAAGAAAGCTGGAGTCGATGTTGGAAAATCGCCCGCTGGAAATAAAAAACTTTATAAGACTGCTTCTTTAGTTTAATGAGCGCTAATTTCACTGTCCCACTCATTCAAGCGGCCGAAGTTGAGTTGGCTTTTCCATTACCGATTGCTATGGCCAGCCAGCGTGACGCTTTCTCAGCCTTTGCTCGAGGCGAAGCTGTAATGGGTAATCGAGGTGTCATTACGAATGGTGACGATGCGTCATTTACCTACGTGGCTCGATCTTCTCCATCGGCTCCCACGATCGTGAAGTTTGGAAGTGTGACAAATGCTAATGCAGACCTGGGGCTGCCTGCGGTTCATTCCTACATTGCAATTTTGAATTCAGTCACCGGGGCTCTCGACTCATTTATCGATGGCGAAAGTGTTACCAAGATTAGAACTACGGCTGCAAGTATGTTGGCGGCCCAATTATTGTCCAACCCACCCAAGGTTATTGCGGTTATAGGAGCTGGCCTTCAAGGAATTGCGCATGCAAAGGCTGCCATTGAGCTCTTTGCGCCCGAGAAACTGATCTTTGTGACTCGAACAAGCAACCCAGAACTTGATACATTCCTCAACGACTTTTCGAATTCTTCAACCACAGATAGCGCACAAGAGGCTGCGAGCGAGTCAGACTTAATTTTTGTTTGTACAAATAGTGTCACCCCGGTCTTGAGTCAAAGCTTGAAACCCGGCACCACGGTTGTCTCAATAGGATCCTTCTCCCCCAACCGCGAGGAAGTTGCTGGGAAACTAGTCTCAGAAAGCGACCTAATAGTTGGTGATGATGCAAAGACGGTAATTACCCAAAATGGGTCCATAATTGCTGCTCTGAAAGCTAATCCAGAATTATCGTCGAAAATTCAATCTCTGGGTTCGCTGATAGATGACTCATCGTTGGGGAGAAAGAGCGTTGATGAAACAATCATGTACTTCAGTGTCGGCCTTGGAATACAAGATGCTGCAATTGTTGAAAAATATCTAGAGATGAAATCCAAGTGAAGACCATCATTCTCGGCGCAGGCCCCATTGGTCTTGCCACAGCGTACGAATTAGCAAAGCAGGGCGTTGAAGTCACCGTTATTTCTCCTAATCGTCCAACCACTGAAGCTGGACACGTAAACGCTGGATGGATTGTCCCTATTATGTGCGCGCCAGTCCCTGCACCAGGGGCTCTCAAGAAAACAATCACTTGGCTGACTGATTCACAAAGTCCGCTCAAAATTGCACCCGAGCTCAATTGGGGACATATCTCCTTCATGATTTCTATGCTTCGTTATTCAACCAAGAAAGAATTTCTTCACGGTTTCGCTGCCTTGTCGGAATTTGGACGTGGAACGCTGAATTCCTTCGATGAATATATTCAAGAAGGCGTCAACTTCGAAATTCATCGCACTGGTGTACTTATGGCATTTTCATCTCAAGCTGAACTCGATTCCCATGCAATCGAATTTGAAGATGTTGAAAAATACGGACTAAGCCCAGTCAAGACGCTCACTGGTGATCAAATGCGTTCCCGTGAGCCTCTACTCTCTTCATTCGTAGACCAAGGCATAGATTGTCATGATCAGTACTTTGTAGACCCTTCATCTTTCATCCAAGGACTAAGAGAACGATGTGAAAAAATGGGAGTTGTCTTTATTGAAACTGACTCCAACATCAACCTTAATACGGCTGGCTCAAAGGCCGTTGTTCTCCTAGGTGATAAAAAAATCGATGCAGAAAATATTGTTATAGCAGCAGGTGCCCAAAGTAAATCTCTACTGGCTCAAATAAAAGTTAACTGCCCAGTGCGCTTTGGTAAAGGTTACTGTTTTGATTTCTTAGGAGAAAAACGCATTACTAATGCTCTCTATCTCAGTGGCGCGAAGATAGCAGTCACACCAAATAATGATTACCTTAGGTTTGCAGGAACTATGGAATTTGGTGGAAGTGAATCCAAGATTAATCTAAAGCGCGCGCAAGGTATTCTAAAAAATAGTTCTCAATACTTCACGGAAGATGTAACTCAGAATGTAGCCCCAAAAGTGGGATTACGCCCAATGACACCTGATGGACTTCCTGTCATTGGAAAAGTTGGAGATTTTTCTAATCTTTATCTCGCATCGGGACATGCCATGCAGGGGGTCACGCTGGCACCAAATACCGGAAAAGTGGTCGCAGATCTTCTGCTAAATCAGGAATCGAAAATTGATATCTCTGCTTTTTCTCCAAGCCGATTTAATTAATTCAAATTCAGGCTTTATACATATATGTGAAGTAAGACACATCTTAAATTCCAACCTAGCTTTCTGAAAAAGGCACTTTCCTGCTTGGGAATAAAATACTTAGCATCTGTGTTTCAACCTATGAGAACCAAAGAATTAATCTAATTAACCAATAAAATATTGAATTAAAATTAGGCTGGGGAGAAATCAGTTGGATAAAGCATTTAATACATACGAACTTTCAGGAAAAACACTACAGAACCGCATTGTGATGGCTCCAATGACTCGCAGCCGTGCTGAGAATCCTGGTGGCCTAGCGACAGATTTAATGGCTACCTACTATGCACAACGAGCAACAGCCGGTCTCATCATTACCGAAGGAACCCAACCTTCTGTTGTTGGTCAGGGATATCC
>CAIVOW010000143.1 GCA_903907665.1 uncultured Actinomycetes bacterium
AACCGATGAAGCGATTGCATATATTGAAGATGTAATCCAAGCCCCGGTCCACTTAATCGGATGGAGTGATGGTGGAATTATTTCACTCCTCATCGCATTGAAGCGTCCAGACCTTGTTAAATCCATCGTCGCAATCGGTACTAACTTCCACTGGGATTCTGGCCTACCTTTTAATGATCCAAGTGAACTAGATGCACCAATCGTTATCTCACCGGAAGATGCGGCCGAGTTTGCAAAGCGCTCCCCAGATCCTGCACACATGCAGGAAGAAATTATTCGAAAGGCTTTTAAAGTCTGGGCGAGTGAACCGACTATGACAACGGCAGATCTCGCAAAAATTTCGTGCCCAGTTTTGGTTCTAACTGGCGATGATGAACCGTTCTCAAATCACCACACGATTGAGCTTTACGAATCACTTCCCAATGGGCGGCTGGCAATTATTCCTGCGGCATCACACTTTGTGGTCAAATCCCACAGTAAAGAAGTGGTCCGAATAATCAAGAAGTTCTATAAGAATATGGAATTTCCAATAACAAAATGGCCACGCCTTAGAAAAGCTAGAACCCAAGCTCTAGAAGAGCATTAACTCGCGGCCTCTAGCTACGGCGCCTTCGCGAGAATCTGTGCCCAACTTTTTGTAAACATTTTTCAAGTGCGTCTTGATCGTATTATTTGAGATATGAAGATTTATCGCAATTTGTGAGATTGGAATTCCGGTCGATAGCCGATTCAAAATCTCCACTTCACGCTTTGTTAATGTACTTTCAAAACTCTTGCCCAGATTGCTGATGTATTCCAGTTGTTCTCTAATTTGTCTGGCAATCTGCTCGAGATAAATTGTTGGATTTTGAGCGGCAAATTGCATGACGAATTCTTGGAATTTTGCAGTTTGTTGCATGAAGGTTTGGCGATATCCGTGCTCGATCGCGATCGCTACCAAATCTTTCATGAAAGGCTCTGCGCTCTTTGGTCGGTCCAAATTACAGTAGATCATATTGATTGCGTAAACCTGCTTGTCGCGAATAGTTTTTACTTCGAAAGATTCCAGTTTTCTCTTCGCTTCAGCAATATTTCTATGCGTTGTTAATACCGCATCCAACAATACGAAGGTTGAGGTTTTATTTGCGCGAAAAATTATTTGGTTCATTCTTTCAAAATCCCCGACGAAGGCTCGCACATAAATCTCATGTTGATCTAATATTTGAAAAATTTGTTCATCAAACTCGACACTTGAAAATCGATCTCTTTGTTTCTGAATACGTTGTAGTGCCAATACCGCAGAACCTTCTTGACCTTCAATCAGAGCGATTTCAGCTTGGAATGCCACAACCCATGGATAGAGATAAAACTGTTCCGCTTTTGCTAAATATGGTTCAAGATAGCCAAGTGCCTCCTTTGCGTTACCGAATTCCCTTGAAGTTTCAGCAAGACAATAAAGGGCATCAAATGGAAAGAAGATTCCCTCGTAGTTCACTTTTTTATTTTGCGCTAATACGTATTGGGCCAATCCAAAGGAATCTTTTAGTTTTCCTTCACCAAGCGCCAGCAGTGCCTGCATCGCTGGTAAGTGGATTGAGATTTCGCCAGCTTGTGTGTGTATTTTTGACGCACGCTCAACTATTTCGGTTAGTGCATTGATATCTTCACTGAAGAAGGCTGCCTGAGCGGCCATCCGATAAGCGAAGAGTAATTTTGAATTTCGGAGCGTAGGGCCAAAGACTTCACTCAAGTTGATACTCATGGCACGAGCGATACAGCCCTTAAAATCACCGATTGCCAAATCTCTCCGACATTTCATTATAAGTAAGTCGCCAGCAACTAGATTTTCAATCCCATCAGTCCGGCCCAACTCTTCAAGTTCTCGTACTGCAACTGCTACGCCCGCAGGGTTTTGCGAAACCATTGCGCTAAATGCCTCGATCAAACCGAGCGCGGATTTACCAGCCCAAGTCCAATATTTTTCAATCAATTCTGCGCATCTACTGAGGCCGGTGAGATCGCAAGACCACATGAGCCGGCGAATATGCCGATGAAATAAGTAATCTGCCTTTTCATATTCACCTAATTCGCCATAGTAGGTAATAGCTGTAAACATGTCGCCAGTTTCTGCGAGGACTTCTGCCGCTCGTAATTTGGAATGCTGATCCCGCTCGGGAGATTCTTTCAATTTTTGGATAATTGCTTCACGTATCAATAAGTTCATCGCAAAGACTTCTGAATCATTGCCAATTTGCGTGATGAAAATTCCTTCGCTAACGAGCCGTTCGAAATCCAGCATCGAATGGGAATCTGAAATTCCTAGCCGGACTCGTTCTCGAGTCAATTCACCGAGGTATGCCAGGTGCTCCAAGACATGATAATTACGTTCTGAAAGATTTTCTAAAGTTCGATTAATTACGGTCTGCGAATCTAGCAAAAGTAAATTTGTCATTGGTGATTCGCTCTTTAGATTTTTTAGAGTCATGACGATTCCAGCTGGCCAATTTTGAACTTTAGCTAATTCATTGGAATATTTCTCATAGTCAACGCTAAATGCGTTTGCAAGCACTTGAATTTCGTTTTCCGTCAAAGCCAGCTCTTTTGGCCCAAAAACTTTTAGTACATTTAGTGCGGCGGCTCGGTCATACGTTATTGTCGGTACGTGCTGTCGAAGGGTTAGTGAACAAATATTTTCTGGCGATGAATCAGCCCACAGTTGCATGGCTGGGATATGTTCCTTTGAGAAATTATCTGCGTTATCCGTAACCATATGAATTTCGGTACCAATTTTTGCAATTTCATTCGCAAAGAGTGTTACCGCCTCGGTTAAATTAAATTCTTCGGTTCGATATTTTTCGGCCCAAGGTGCAGCGGCTGGAAAAATTCTTCGGAGTCCGCAAATGAAGTGAAAGATCGTCTCTTTTGGGGTGTCATTTGGTGATGCGGTGTACCAAATTGTTTTTGTCGGATGTTGATCTGCCCATTGCGCGGCAAGAACTGTTTTTCCAAATCCGCTTGGTGTTATCGCAAACATTGCTTGTGGTGCTGGGGTATTTAACTGTTCAAGAAGAGCTTTGCGGCTAATGAATTGAGGTGGCAAGGTTGGTGGGGTGATTCGTGAGAGAACAACGCCCGGAAGTAGCTCGTACATACACTCACCCCTCACTGGATTCGAACGCGTAATTAGACGATTATTCTAAGCAGGGGTGATAGAAATTTGTATAGGTGAATGCCTGATTGGCAATTGTTCACCCCTTTAATCACCCACTCGCGGGTTATTTCAATTCGGCAGGGGCACCGATTGGCACGAATGGGTGTTGTGGAACTATTCGACTTAAACGTTGATAACTCGAACCTTGAGTCGGGCGCAGATCTGTTTCACCTTTGTTTGGCCAAAGACTCATTGCTCTTTCGGCCTGCGCTGTGATCGTCAATGAGGGGTTTACTCCTAAGTTGGCCGTA
>CAIVOW010000144.1 GCA_903907665.1 uncultured Actinomycetes bacterium
GCGAATAGTCCGTCCCGCGGTGGCATCAATAGAATATGAAGTTTCGGTAACTTTTTCACTGCCAGAACCAGATCCCACCCACTGAACTAGATAGTACGAAGGTTTGGCACCAGCGGTTCCCTGTTCCCACGTTACGTCTACCGAGGTGCCACTTCCCTGTTCGAGTGATAAATGCGTAACTCCTGACGGTCCTTGCATTGAAATCTGATCCGAACTATCCGGACCAACACCAATTTCATTAGTTAAATGTACTGAAATTTCAACTATGCCAGACGTCATTCCGGGAGTCCGAATAGCGTATGAACCAGATTCAGTTCCTTTACCCAGGTACGAACCTTTTGCGCTTCCCTTCCAAGAAACTTCAAATGAATTTGTAGCTTTGAATTCACTTGAATCCTTAAAAGTCACTACTACTTGATTGCCAACTTGAGTTAATTTCAAGCCTTCTACGGAGTTAGGTGCAGTTGTCGGTTTTGGTGCTGGCTTTGGAATTGATGAAGAGCACCCAGAAATCAACAATGAGAAGGCGATAGCCACCGCCAAGTAGATAGTGCTTCGCCTCATTCGGCCTCCCTAATGGAGAATGTTTACGGCTCGAGCTATGACTAGCCCAACTGTCAACAAGGAAGTTAGTGATTGTACAAACATTAACATCTTGGCCCATCTCGTCAATGGAAGGGCGTCGGTTGGGCTAAATGCGGCAGCATTGGTAAAAGAAACGTATAGATAATCGAAGTAATTTGGGAACCAATGGGTTGGTGCATATTGCTCATCGCTCATTTGTGGGAACAGAAAGTCTGGATGTTCGCTTATCGCTTCAGCCCGTGCGCCTGGACCACCGCGGTCTAAGTCCCAATACCAAAGGCTAAAAATTACAATATTTGCTAACCATATAGACGAACCAGAAAGTAGAAGCTTTGATGGGCTGCTAATTCCCGCATTAATTAAGGCATGTATTAACTTGAACGCCGCAACTGTATTAAATACCGTCATAAACCCTGTTACCACAAAGCCCAGGATCCGAGTTGGCAGATGGTGTCTATGGATTTTTTTCGGACTGGAAACAATGAGCCCGACTAAAAGTGCAAGTTCTATCCCTGCGATTGCTTTCCCGTAACCAACTGTAAATTCCGCTGGCAAAAAATATTGAAGCACGATCACGATAAGTACTACAAAGGAAACTGGCCACCTGTACTCACCGGGGTGAGGTTTATGCCAATGTGGCTTTATTGATGACATCGAAAGGGAGTTGCTTAAGACCCTAGTGGATTTGATCCGTAGGAATTCGATCCGCGAGTGCCCTCAGTGCAGGCCCAAACTAGAAGCAAAATTGCACCAATAATGGGAACGAGTGCTATCCAGTACCAGCCACCACTTCGATTAATGTCATGTAGGCGTCGCACAAAAACCGCGATGCCAGGCAAGGTAAGTGCGAGGATAGCCAGAATATAAATTATGTAGCCACTTCCCACTAACGCATCAACTACTGCGGCACCAATAGCGACGAGGGCAGCAAAAAGGGTCCAGAACCAATATTCAGATCGAGATGCCCTTCCTTCGAATGTTGCATACTTCTTAAATCCTGAATTAATTGCTTGTGAGAAATTCACTTCAACTTACCTGCTTTCTTTTCGATTTCACGATCTCTTCTTAACTCTTTCTCGATTGAAAGGTCAACTGCTTCGCGCTTGTCGGCGATAAAATCCATAACTGCGAATAAGACGCCAGATGCTACGAAGGTTAGGTGGATTATGATGCGCCATTTTGTTCCACTGCTCACTCCATCAGATGCATTCATGAAGTCTCTGAGGAGTTCAATGACAGAAATTGCAACTAATGAACCTATTAATTTTATCTTCAAGCCGGAATAGTCAACACGGCCCATCCAATGTGGCCTATCTTCAGAATCTTCTGCGACACCTATGCGTGAAACAAAGTTTTCATATCCAGCGAAGATCATGATTATTAGTAAATTGCCGAGCAGCGCCATATCTAGGAGACCAAGAATCCCGAGTTCAATACCGTGAGTATCGTCGCTCATAAATTTTGATGCGACATCATAAAAATCCTGACAAAACTTAGCCAGAAGTAAAACTAGGCTTAAAACCAAGCCAAAGTAAAAAGGAGCCAATAACCAGCGACTGGCAAAGAGAGCTTTTTCGATTGCAGTCTCGAACCGCTCAAGAGGCCTGCCACTGTCGTAATTTGTTGCCATTTTGCGCTCCTCAGTTGTGTAGATACGAGAATTATGATTACCTGCCGACCCATATGCAAGACATTTTTGGTTAATTCTTTGTGCTTTCTCTGAATATTGACCCCTCTAAGACTCTCCGAAAGTCACTATACGAGCCAACAATAACCGCGAAGAGACTTCTCAAGAGAGAGCCAATCTCTTAAGGTTTGCCCATGAATAGATCCATTTGGCATCACCACCCACATGTTCGATCCGGCGATGAGTTATCGTTTGGTGAACGTGCTGCAGACTTAATGCGTAACGGAATGGGTTCATGGGCATTCGTAATTAGTGCGTTGATTTTTCTTTCAGTCTGGATGTTATACAACGGTCGAAATGGGTTCGATCCATATCCGTTTATATTGCTCAACCTAGTGCTCTCTTGTCTTGCTGCCATGCAAGGTGCAATTCTTTTAATTGCCGCAAAGCGAGCGGATCAAATCTCGAGCGAATTAGCTAAACACACTTTTGAGGTTGATCAGGAAAATCTTTCTATAACAAAGGAAATCGCGCAACTGACTAGACAAATAGATGAATTGACCGCTGCAATTCACGATCACCTAAGCAAAAGTTAATCGAAATCGAATTATGAGCGATCAAATGAAATGGGAACATGGCAACACCTGGTATCGCGTAATTGGCGATCTCCACAATGGGAAGACCCCTGTGCTTGTGCTGCATGGTGGCCCTGGTGCCGGACATAACTATGTAATTCCTATCGCAGAGATGATCGCGCAATCTGGTCGCGCTGCCGTTCTCTACGATCAAATTGGGTGTGGAAATTCAACACACCTGGCAAGTGCTCCTAAAGAATTCTGGACCCCGGAACTATTTATGCAAGAGCTCGTATTGCTGACGCAACATCTAGGGATCGCAGATAATTTTGCGATTGTTGGGCAATCATGGGGTGGCATGCTTGGAATGCAATTTGCGATTTCACGGCCAAAAGGATTGAAGGCACTTGTTGTTGCTGATTCACCAGCAAGCATGGAGGTCTGGGTAACCGAGGCGAATAAGTTGCGGGCACAACTACCGGCTGATGTTGAAGCAACGCTTATCAAGCACGAAGCTGATGGAACTACAGATAGCCCTGCTTATGAAGCAGCTGTTAATATTTTCTATGACCGTCATCTTTGTCGGATTCCTCAACCACAATGTCTAATAGATAGCTTTGCTCAACTTGCCGCAGAACCAACCGTTTATCACACCATGAATGGGCCAAGTGAGTTCCATGTGATTGGTTCACTCAAGCAATGGGATATCCGGCCAGAACTTGGCAAGATAAACGTGCCAACACTTCTTGTGTCGGGTCAATACGATGAGGCAACACCAGAAATTGTGCGCGAAGTAAAGTCACTTATTCCGGGCTCGACTTGGGACCTATTCCCAGAGTCATCCCACACACCACACCTCGAAGAGCCAGCACGCTTCAAGCGAATCGTTAACGATTGGCTAGATAAGCAAGCTTAAAACTGGGGTTAAGTCTTAAGCGTAGATCGCCCGC
>CAIVOW010000145.1 GCA_903907665.1 uncultured Actinomycetes bacterium
GGACTTGAAGGCGCAGTTGTTAACACAGCCGGCCTTAAAGGTCTTAATACAACGATCGCATATGCCACAGCGATTGTTGCCGGACTTAATCGTGGCCGTAAGAAACTAGGAGGCTGAGAAGATGGATTCCAATACTCACTCACTGTGGGTTCTCGCAAATATTCTTGGTGCTGTCGTCGTCGTAGCTGTAGCTGCGTTGCTGACAATCCTGGTTTTGCTAGTTCGCATTATCGATAAGCGCGTTGCGCAGATTCGCCAGACGCTCACTGCAGCTCAGGCGAATACTGCAAATACAGAGCTGATCAATAAGACCGCCGCTGGCGTAGATGCAGTTCTTGCAGAAGGACTTGAGCATCACTTATTCCTTGGACGAGTTCTAGATAAGGTGCGCTCATGACAACGCTTCAGTTATTTTCAGTAATCGACATCGTCGCGCTTATCGCCGGCCTTGCGATCTATCTCTTTATCGTTGGCCGCCAGCTTGCCGCTGTTGCAGTCAAGTTAGAAGAGGCTGCAGATCTAGTTTGGCAGATCAAACATGATGCAGACATAATCGAGCCTGGCCTTGAGCGGATCAATAGAACTGGTGGCGTAGTCGCTGGCGCTCTTCCACTCCTGTATGGCTTTGCTGAGGCGATCGTTGTTGGTGCTACTTATGTGCCAGAACCAGAGCATGCAGCTCCAAAGCCAAATTTCCCAGCAATGGGAACTCGACGTTCACGTCTCTTTGATGGTGTTGGAGTAAAGATAGATTAGTTTTTACTGGCTGCGATTATTTGGATCGCGACCAGTGGTCAATGGGTCGGTGAATGCATTTGAGTATTCACCGATCCATTCGTCTTTCCACGCTTGATCATATTTTTCAAGATTGCAACTTGGTTCATATACCGCCATTAGTTCATGGGCAATCATTTCGCGATGGCGTTCGGTACCACCCGGAATATCAAACCAGCAGATGTGTAAATTAAATTTATTTCCAGCTCGTGCCACCCATGAAGCAGATCGCGGATGCTTGAGTGGAAAGCCTTGAGTGCTTAAATCGGCAGCGTGGCCGACGTAGATTATGGAAAATTCTTGTGGTTTATTCTCTGGGTCGTTAAGACACATAACAGCATAGACAGCAGCAATTTTTGGGGGAGTCCATCCGGCAAGTGCACGAGGTCCTTCAAAGGGATACCCAGCTAGTGACCCAAGGCGGATCATTCTTCGAGCGCGTCTTCCCAGTCTTGATCTTCAGACATAGTCTCGGCCTTAATAATTTCAAAGACTGGAAGATTGGCGGTCTTAACCGCTTCGTTAAAGATAACCAGGGCAGCATCTACAGCAATATCAGAACTAGGGGCCTCAACGATTATTTGTGCACCATACCCAGTTGTGCCAGCACCTGTTGCTAAGCCGCTATGAATTGCTACGGCATCAGCGAGTTCAACTACCTCTTCAAGAGTAATTTCACGATCACCTTCGGCAAAGATTGAGACGCTGAACTTCATAATCGTGGCACCTATCTAATTGAGACGAGTTTGCGGCTGAATTCTTCCAGACTTTTTAGATTATGTCCTGATACAACTTCATCGATAAAGGGTTCTGCAATGATCATTCCCATCGAAGTTGGCACATATCTATCGGCATCTCCGCGATGTGGATTCATCCACACAACTCTATATGCGATACGAGAGAGGGCTTCCATTGATTTTGCCAACGTCTCAGGATCGCCGCGATCTAGTCCATCGGAACAGATGACAACTATCGAACCTCGACCTACTCGTCCGCGTCCCCACTTCTTTAGGAAGGTATTGATGGCATCACCAATACGTGTTCCACCCTCCCAATCCATGGCTTCGGCGCCAGCTTGCTCCATCGCTTGATCAGGGTTGCGACGTGAGAGAGAACGAGTTACACGGGTAAGCCTGGTTCCGAAGCAGAAAACTTCAACTTTTTGATTCGCACTTCGCGCAGAATATGCCAGCTGTAATAAATTTCTAGAATAGTCAGCCATTGATCCCGAGATATCTAAAATGAAAACAACCGGGCGCAGGCGCTCCTTCTTCTTGGTATAAAAAATCTCTCGGTTCTCACCCATAGCACGCATATTTTCCCGAACTATTTTGCGTATATTTAATTTCTTACCTTTGTTGGTTGAAATCAATCGCCGCGTTCTTCGAATAGGAGGATTAAGTCGGATATTCGACATCATCTTGCGCAAGGCAAGTAGCTCCTGCGGTGTGCATTCATTAAAGGCCTTATTGCGGAAGATTTCATGGCTTGCCGCCATAAATCCCATTTTGGTGTCATCGTTGGAATCGCCTTGTTCAGTTCTTTCATTTTCAGGGATTTCAATAGTCGAAGTTGTGCTGACCTGCGCGCGAAATTTCTTCTTCGCAACGCTCTCCTCTTCTTCCAAATTATCAAAGAAGAAGCGTTGGAAAATCTCGTTATATACAGGGATATTTTCTTTGCGGCGAACCAGAGTTGTTCTGCCGCCCCAGTAGACATCCATTACATCTGTTCCATCGAGAACCGATACAGCGTTACAGAAGGTGATTACATCATCAGATCCGACGAGCATTCCATGCGATCTAAGTTCTTGAGCAAATTCAACAAATAATTCGTCAAAGCCCTCAGTTAGAGGCATCAGAGACTATCTCCGCAAGGTTGCCAGATACATATTCGAGATCGTCGCGTCCCTTGATGACAGCACCAAGAGTTTCAGCTGCGTTAGTTTCATTGAGAGAACTTGCCCCAATAGCTTCTAGCGATTGCACCCAATCAATAGTTTCGGCAACTCCGGGAGATTTTTCTAGATCCATTTCGCGAAGCTTGTTAACAGTACCGACAACTTTTGAAGCCAATTGATCAGAGACGCCAGGAACTCGCGACTTTACGATTTCGATCTCTTTTTCTTGTGCAGGGAAGCCAATCCAGTTGTATAGGCAGCGACGTTTTAGCGCGTCATGAAGTTCGCGGGTTCGGTTCGACGTCAAAATTACGATTGGGCGTGATGTGGCGGCAATTGTTCCAATTTCAGGAATGGTTATCTGGAAATCAGAGAGGAGTTCAAGGAGAAATGCTTCGAATTCATCATCTGCGCGGTCAACTTCATCAATTAGCAAGACGCATTGATCGCCGGCTTTGATTGCTTGAAGCAATGGGCGTTCGATCAGAAATTTAGATCCAAAGAGGTCATCTACAGATTTATCCGAAACTTCATTGCCTGACATCGCCCGGATCTGCAGCATCTGCCGCGCATAATCCCATTCGTAAAGCGCTTGATTGGTATCAATTCCTTCGTAGCATTGCAGGCGGATCAACTTGCGCCCAAGTAACTTTGAAATGCTCTTTGCGAGTTCTGTCTTGCCTACACCAACTTCGCCTTCAAGAAGGATTGGTCGCCCGAGTTTCATAGAAATCAATAGAGAAGTGGCAAGGCCGCGATTGGCCACATAACCAATAGAGCGCAGCTCTGTCGTCAGTTCATCTACCGTCAGCAAATCAAAAGATGTTGAAATCATAATTTAAAGATCTATTCTTTTATTTACTTGAGTTTATTTTCTGCGACCAGGCTACCGATACTTCCGGTGCCTAGTTTTCCATCGCGAATAAGAGTCTCGCGCCAAGCGGTAGCCAGATCTTTACCTTCATCTTGGATAAATCCTTCGAAGGTAACTTCTTTCATATTGCGGCAAGCTTTATTTGGGTTGCACTCTTCATCTAACTCTTCCATTTTTTCGCCCTGTGCTTGCCAGATTGAACTCAGCGCTTGACGTGCTAGATCACTTTCAACTGACATTTTGGGCCCCCGAATCAAATGTGAGGTGAAGCATATCAGGAAGGAAAACCGGTGCCACTTGAAATTGCGGCATAATCAATCATATGAAGGCAGGCCGTCGTAAGTGGCAAGGAGTTTGCTTCGCTCTGAGCCTCTCAGTTCTTGTTGCCGCCCTTTTAAACCCACAATCAGCCAACGCGGCATCGCCAAAAAACGTCAATGTATTTGCAGCATCTAGCTTGCAAGCCCAATACAACGTTTTAATAAAGAAATTTGTAGCAGCACACCCTGGCGTGAAGGTAAATATTTCATATGGATCTTCGGCAACACTTGCCAGCCAAATTAATTCAGGTGCACCATTTGATATTTTCGTATCAGCAGATGAAACCAGCATGACATCTGCAGAATCTGAGATCGCAAGCCCTTCGGATTATGTTCTAAATCAAGTTGTACTTGCTGTTCCTTTAACTTCGACCATAAAGAAAATCAGCAATCTAAATGGAAAAGTTAAATGGATTCAATGCGCGCGCACTGTTCCATGTGGAATCGCGGCAGATCGCGCCATTAGCTCACAAGGAGGAATTAAAACTTCGCCAGTTTCTTTTGAGCCTTCAGCATCTAGCACTGTTGCAAAATTGCTTGCCGGAGCAGTTGATGCTGCGATCGTTTATAAGACGGATGTTATTGCTAACTCCAGTAAAATCCGTGCAATCACATTTGCGGATACCAAAGCTGCTTCCACCCGATACAAGATTGGTATCGCTAAAACTGCTATTACAAGTGACAACCGATGGGCAAAGCGAATATTCCAGTATCTGCAGAGCACCGAAATTAGATTAGCGCTGGCAAAGGCGGGATTTCAGGTAGATTCACTTAAGTAATCGCAGATCTTTCGTTGATTAGATATGCTCGGGCGGTGAATTCAAGACGCATTGATCCAATCTCTCGCGCCTTTGCATATTTTGCCATTCTGTTAATTGCACTTCCCATCATGGCCTTGGTGATTAAGGTTCCATGGTCAACTTTCTTCACAAGTATTACAAATGATGGATCTTTAAGTGCGGTCAAACTTTCGCTATGGACATCAATACTTTCGGCAGCCATTTCGCTACTTCTTGGAGTGCCACTTGCTTGGTGGCTTGTAAAATCGAATCCAAAAGTTACAAGATTTATTCGTCCCCTAGTGCTTGCTCCAATTGCACTTCCACCAACCGTTGCCGGACTTGCACTTCTTGGTTTACTAAGCCGCAAAGGCTTGTTGGGTTCCTATATCTATCAACACACACAATGGCAGATGCCTTTTACTACAACTGCAGTTGTATTCACGGGCCTCTTCATTGGAATTCCATTTCTGGTTTTAATTACCGAGTCCACTTTTGCGCAGCTTCCTGAAGATATAGAAGATGCAGCGGTTATAGATCGAGCATCGCAAAGCCAACTACTTCGATTGATTGCACTTCCACAAGCACGCAATGGCATCAGCACAGGTTTACTTTTGGCATGGGCTCGAATCTTGGGAGAATTTGGAGCCACCATGATGTTTGCGGGATCCATGCCGGGCATCACCCAGACTTGGACTATTCAGATATACCAACAACTTGATGTGAGCCCAGATACCGCATACTCGTTGAGTTTTCTGATGGTTGTAATCGCTATGGGCATCTTCGTTTTAATCCGGAATCCACTCAAAGGTGCATTTAGCCGATAAACGATTAAGATTCGACCATGACTGAGAAATTGACTCATATCAATGATCAAGGCGAAGCCCACATGGTCGATGTATCAGACCGAGCTGAAACGGTTCGCACAGCGACAGCTTCTGGAAAAGTTTTATTAACTAAAGAAGTTCTCGGACTTATAGTTTCTGGAACCACTCCTAAAGGTGATGTCATTTCGACTGCACGCATCGCCGGAATTATGGGAGCAAAGAAGACTTCCGAATTGATTCCGCTCTGCCATCCGATTGCGATTTCAAGCGTAAATGTAGATATCAAAGTAGTGGATGATGGAGTTGCAATTGTCGCCACCGTGAAAATCGCAGATCGCACAGGTGTTGAGATGGAGGCGCTGACTGCAGTTTCGATTGCCGCACTAACCATTATCGATATGGTCAAAGCGCTAGATCCAGGGGCTTCAATTGTTAATGTGCGCGTTGAAGAGAAAGATGGCGGCAGAAACGGACACTGGAAACGTCCATGAAGCGCGCAGTGGTAATAACTGCCAGTAACCGCGCGTTTAAGGGCATTTATGAAGATCGTTCTGGTCAGATACTTTTACAAGGTCTAAAAGATCTTGGTTATGAGATTGATGAAGTTCAAATACTTCCTGATGATGAGCTGCAGATAAATTCAGCCATAAAGTCAGCTATAAATCTGGAGATAGATTTAATTGTCACAACAGGTGGTACTGGAGTTTCGCGGTTTGATGTCACACCCGAAGCAACAAGCCCGCTAATTGAAAAGTTTTTACCTGGTTTTCATGAAGCTTTAAGAGCTTTCTCACGAGAGAAAGTCCCCACAACAGATTTGTCTCGTGGAGTAGCCGGAGTTAGTAAAAAGTCTTTAATTATTAATTTGCCTGGATCTCCAGGTGGCGCCAAAGACGGACTCGTAATTATCGAAAGACTCGCATCTCATATCCACGATCAACTGGCCGGTCATGATCACAGCCCTAGTAACTGATCAGGCTGTATCGATCCAGAGTCTTATGGATTCTGTAAAGACAGATCAAGCCGGCGCTGTAGCAAGCTTCTGCGGTGATGTCAGAAATAACGATGCAGATAAGGCTGTCACATCGCTGACTTATGAAGTCCACCCAACAGCACAAAAAGTTATAGAAGAGATTACCGAGCGTATTGCAGGTAAATATGAGGTCATAAATGTGGCCGTAGCCCATAGATACGGAGCGATCGAAATCGGTGAAACTGCCTTTGCCGTTGTAGTATCGGCAGTTCATCGCGGACCAGCATTTGCTGCCTGCGAAGAAATCGTCTCCACAGTCAAAGATGAACTTCCAATTTGGAAGTATCAAGTCTTTGCAGATGGAACTTCAGAATGGGTGAATAGCGCATGACACAGCTGATTGATACCTATGGCCGCGGCCATCGGGATATGCGTGTATCGCTCACTGATCGCTGTAATTTGCGTTGCACATATTGCATGCCACATGATTTTGCTGCTTGGCTTCCATCGAAGGATCTATTAAGCACAGACGAACTTATCGAAATTATCGAAGTAGCAGTTTCGCAAGGCATTGATGAAATTCGTTTAACTGGTGGCGAACCCATGCTTCGCCCAGACATAGTTGAAATAGTTTCCCGAATTTCTTCCATCAAGAATGCCCCAAAGCTATCGATGACAACTAATGGCCTTGTACTTGCCAAGCTTGCCAAGCCACTTGTCGATGCAGGGCTACGCAGAATCAATATCAGCCTTGATACTTTAGATAGAGAAGTTTTTAAGAAGATGACTCACCGTGATCGAATTGATGATGTCTTTGCTGGAATTGCAGCAGCCAAGGAAGCTGGTTTGCTTCCAGTTAAAATCAATACAGTTCTTCTTCGCGGAGTAAATGATGGGGAAGCTGTTTCACTTCTCAAGTGGGCCCTTGCCGAAGATTTAAACCTGCGCTTTATCGAACAAATGCCGCTAGATGCCGGTGGAATCTGGAACCGCGAACAGTTGATTACCGCTGATGAAATTTTTGCGCAGCTCTCAGAACACTACGAACTTACTCCAGTCGAATATCGTGGTTCGGCTCCTGCAGAAGAATTTCTCATTAATGGCGGGCCTGCAACCGTCGGAATTATCGGAAGCGTAAGCCGTCCATTCTGTGGAGCTTGCGATCGAATCCGTATTACTTCGGATGGGCAATTACGTTCATGCCTATTCTCAATGACAGAAACGGATCTACGATCAATATTGCGTTCTGATTTGAGTCAAAGTGAAAAAACTGAGGCGCTAATTTCTAAATTCCATTCAACGGTTAAGGCAAAACTTCCAGGTCACGGCATCAATGACCCAAGTTTCATTCAACCAATTCGCCCTATGTCGGCAATTGGCGGCTAAGAACCACCAGCAAAACGTGGCAGGATGTCGATGACATCTGATGGATTTACCTTGCTATCCAGATTTAATGTCGCTGATCCATTAATTAGATAAGAACAACCCGGCAGAATCTGCTCCAACTTCGGAAAACTCTTTGACGCTGCAGCAATGACTTCAGCAAGTGTTTGTCCCTCGAAGTCAGATACTGAAAGACCGCTCGCAGCTCTTGCAGCAGCGTAGAAATTCACGGTGGCCATGCACGCACCATAGCGTTTTTGCGCCTAAAGATAGGGTCTTAACCAGCGAATTATCTGCCGTACCATTGGGCATCGAAGAGTCGCCCGGATCACCGCGTTGCGTAAGCACCGAGGAAAGTCCGGACTTCGCAGAGCAAGGTGGTGGGTAACACCCACCCGGAGAAATCCGCGGGATTAGTGCCACAGAAAATAGACCGCACATGCAAATGTGTAAGGGTGAAACGGTGGTGTAAGAGACCACCAGCATTTA
>CAIVOW010000146.1 GCA_903907665.1 uncultured Actinomycetes bacterium
CAGAACGACTTAACCAAATGTAAAAGTAAAAGCTTGTGTCCCAGCATCCTGAAACGTAAAGCCGAGAACACCTTGAGCATATTGACTTGAACTATAAATATCGTAGAGACGATCCGAGTCGACCGTGATGACACCATTTTTCACATCAGCGCCAGCCGTGGCGCCACTCAAAGGTTTACCATCGAGTGAGACAAGAACGCGATCACTCGCTCCTGGTGCATGCGGCTTCAAAATCATATAGACATGATTTGCCGAGAAACTTTCGGTAATCGTGGAACCTGCCGATGCTTGGGCGTACTCGTTTGTGATTATCCATGTTCCGCCGAAATCAAATCGATTGGCTGGTACTGATCGATGCGACTTCAACGAAAAAGTGCCATTGCTATTAATAGGTTGGGGGAACCCAAATTGATTGCGTGAGCTACCAAAGTAAGTCTCTGGAGTTAATTGATTCGTTGGGGTTGTGTTGGGAACTCCAGTCAACGTGGTTGGAACTTTCGCCCCACTTTGTGTCAATAAAAGCTGGATTGCCTTTTCCATTTCATCGTACTGGCCTTCACCAAAATCTGCTCGTCGAATATTTCCGTTAGCGTCAATCAAGTATTCAGCTGGCCAATATTGATTGTTATAGGCGTTCCAAATACTGAGGCTATTATCTTGAACAACTGGATACTTAATGTTGAATCGAGCAATTGCTGCTAGGACATTGCCCTTATCTTGTTCAAATGCGAATTCAGGAGAGTGCACTCCGATTACTTCAAAACCGTAAGGATGGTATTTGTTGTACCAGGAGGTGACGTGGGGTAGCGTTCGAATGCAATTAATGCATGTGTAAGTCCAGAAATCTACGAGAACAACTTTGCCTTTGAGAGATGAAAGAGTGACTGGTTTGGCTGGATTCAACCAATCTGTTCCACCATCGAATCCGGCCGCCGGTGTATTGACGTTAAAAAGACGTGAATTATTTATAGTCGCTTGGCCACTCACGATACGATTTTTTAATTTTGCTAACGCGTTTGAAACGCTCTTTGTGCTCTCGATCTTGGTGAGTGAGCTGCTATAGGAAGGAATTGCGTTGAGCAGTTTCGCTTCTAGCGTCTTGTCGTAGTTTGTCGAGATAGCGATCGCAGTAAGAATCAGGACGACCCCAGCTGCAATTTGAATCTTGCCCGTGTATTTAGATAGACGCCTTGAACGAGCAAGGAGATTTTGACCGCCGACTGCAAAGCCAAAGAGTGGAATCGATACACCCGTGACGTAAAACAAAGTCACGATAACAACTTGGAATGAAACTTTATTGGTTGCAGCAAGAGTGGCAATTGATGCCAGAATTGGTCCGCTACATGGAGCCCACACAATTCCAAGTGCTAAGCCTGTAATGAAACCGCCACTGAAATCACTCCTATTATTTTTGCCAACATTTCCAAACCTGCCTGAAAGTCGGCTAATTCGCGTCTCAAGCCATTGTGATGCTTTGGGAATGACCATCGATACGCCAAGTAGAACGAGTACAACGACGGCGACCTTGCGAAGCACGTTGGGATTTAAGCCAAGTGAACTCTCTAACACTGAGATAGAAAGCGTCAGGATTGTGAAAGAGAGCGCAACTCCGACAGTAATACCAAGTGGACGTCGCTTACTTTTAGATTGAGTTACATCGGCTAGAACTATGGGAAGAAGTGGCCAGATACATGGTGCCAAAATCGTGAGCAACCCAGAAAGGAATGCAACGCTATAAAGAATGATCATTATTCCTCTGCTGTGCTTAAGCCCTTATTAAGGGCTAGTTAAGCCCTCTGCGCTTGAGAAGTGGTTCAATCGTTGCTTCGCGACCGCGGAAGTTTTTAAACATCTGCATTGAGTCAATCGAGCCACCGCGTGAAAGAAGTTGAGTGCGGAAATGATCGCCATTGGCGCGCGTTAAGCCACCGTTCTCTTTAAACCAATCAACTGATTCTGCATCCAATATTTCAGACCAGATATAGCCGTAATAGCTTGCTGAATATCCGCCAGCAAAGATATGCCCAAAGTAGGTTGTTCGATAACGAGTAGGAACTGGAGCAAAATCTAGACCGTAATCCTGGATGGCTTTCTTTTCGAATTCAACGACGTCACCAATTGGTTGACCGGCTTCAATTTCATGCCATGCTAAATCTAAAATTGCCGCAGCAAGATAACTCGTTGTCGCATGACCTTCATTAAATGCTTTTGCAGCTTCTAGGTTATCAATCCACTCTTGAGGTAACTTTTCGCCTGTCTCAAAGTGACGTGCATAGTTCTGCACAACTTCGGGCCAGAGGATCCACATTTCATTCACTTGCGAAGGAAATTCTACGAAATCCCGTTCAACGTTAGTACCAGAAGTACGAATGTATGTGCCTTGCGAGAGCAGCCCATGCAGCGCGTGCCCAAATTCGTGGAACAAAGTAGTGATCTCATCAAAAGTCAGCAGCGTCAATTGTCCTGCTGGCGGCTTTGGAATGTTTAGATTATTCACAACGATAGGCAGTTGATTGAACAGGAAATTCTGATCAACCAAGTTATTCATCCAGGCCCCGCCGTGCTTTGAATCACGGGTATAAAAATCACCAATGAAGAGGCCTAGCTTCGACCCATCCTCATTAAATACTTCATAGGCGAGGGCGTCGGGATGATACGTAACCAAGTCTTTGCGTTCTTTAAACGAGATACCAAAGAGTTTGTTGGCGGCAAAAAAGACTCCATCATTTAGCACGCGTTGTAATTCAAAGTAAGGTCGCATTGCAGTTGTATCAACGTTGTATTTAGCTAGGCGAACTTTTTCTGTATAAAAGTCCCAATCCCAAGACTCAAGCGTGAATTGATCACCGATAGCAGCTTGCAAGTCTGCTGCTTCGGCTTTGGCATTTCGAACAGCGGCTGGTGCGATCTGGCGCAGCATTTTATGAACGTTCTCTGGGCTCTTAGCAGTCGATGTTTGTAGGGAATATTGCGCGTATGTCTTAACTCCAAAAAGCTTGGCACTTTCTGCCCGTAGCTTTACCATCTCGACCAGAATTTTCTTGGTGTCATTCTCATTGTCACGATTGGCCTTGATCAGTGAGTTTTCCATAATTTTCTTACGCAGATTTCGATTGGTGAGCGAAGCCAGGGCCGGGTTTCCACTGTAATTAACGGCGCCGATTAAATATTTACCTTCTAGGCCACGATCCTTAGCCGCAGCAGCGTATGCCGCAATTTCGTTTTCGCTCAGACCATCAAGTTCATCCAACGAATCAACAACCACCCCAAGATCATTGCTATCTGCAAGAACGCTTTTATCGAATTGTGTTTGAAGCTTAGAAAGTTGCTCATTTATTCCCTTAAGAGTTTCGCGTTGCGACTCTGTGAGGTGAGCGCCAGCGTGAATGAAATCTGTATGGTATTTATCTAAAAGATTGGCATCTTCATCATTTAGTTTTAACGTAGCTCTTGCGTCATACAGTTTTTTAATTCTAGAAAATAGTGCAGGATTAAGTTTGATAGCGTCTGAATGCGCTGCAAGCTTTGGCGCCATCTCTTCTTCAATTGCAATAAGGGAATCACTTGTGTCGCTGGATGACTTGTTGTAGAAAACCAAGAGCATACGAGAAAGTAGTTGGCCACTCTTTTCAAGGGCAACCAAAGTGTTCTCGAAAGTGGGTTCACCAGAGGCGATGATTGCCTCGACTTCAGCCAATTGTTGCTCGCATCCAGCATAAAAAGCTGGCAGATAATGCTCTTCTTTAATCAAGGCAAATGGAGGTAACTCGTATTCGAGTGTGCTTCGAAGGGCAAAGGGATTTGAAGTGTCGATGGCCATTTCTAAAGTCTAGTTGCATTCCTTTCGAAGCAAGTAGCCTCTAGAATAAAATCGTGCCAATTGCGATACGCCTTTCCAAGGTAGCCAAGAATTTTGGGGAAGTTCGAGCCGTAGATGGCGTTGATTTGGAGATCGCTCACGGTGAATTCTTTGCAATGCTCGGCCCTAGCGGTTCTGGTAAGACAACTGTGCTTCGCATGATTGCCGGATTTGAATTGCCAGATGCTGGAACAATAGAAATTGATGGCGTCGATGTCAGTCGTACTCCTCCTTTCAATCGTGATGTAAATACAGTTTTCCAGGACTATGCACTCTTTCCACATATGTCAGTTCTTGAAAATGTCGAATATGGACTCAAAGTTAAAAAAATTGGTAAAGAGGAACGCCTTATTCGCGCGCAAAAAGCGCTTGATCGAGTCAAGCTCAATGGGTATGAAGCGCGTAAACCATCCCAACTTTCTGGTGGACAGCGCCAACGAGTAGCCCTTGCACGCGCGCTTGTGAATGAACCAAAAGTACTTTTGCTCGATGAGCCGTTAGGTGCACTAGATTTAAAATTACGCCATGAGATGCAGATTGAATTAAAGGAACTACAGCGAGACATCGGTATCACTTTTATTTTTGTTACTCATGATCAAGAAGAAGCCCTGACGATGGCTGATCGAATTGCAGTTTTCAATTCTGGAAATATTGTACAAATGGGAACCCCTCGAGAGATTTATGAGGAGCCAAATTCTGAATTTGTGGCTGGCTTTGTTGGAATATCTAATTTGATTCATCAGGCTGGATCTGTCATAAGTATCCGACCAGAAAAGATTAAATTGGGCCGCCAGTTCGATCGCGTGTTAACGGGCGCTGTCTCAAATGTAATGTTTCTCGGGGCAATAACTCGCGTTGATGTGAATATAGGTTCAGATACATTAAGTATCTTGATTGAAAACGATGGAATCCAGAAGTTACCAAATCTGGGTGAAAACGTTGAGATTTCCTGGGATTCGAAATACGAATCTCGGGTTGGTTGAAAAACCACGTTGGCTAAAAATCTAGGAGAGGTGATGAGAATGCGATCAAAGAAATATGTAGTAATAGTCGGTGCTTTAGCTGCGCTCGGATTGGCAGTTGCAAGTGCAACATCGACCATGGCTGCTTCTGTTCCAAATGTTGCGATGGCTAAATCTCTCGGCAAAGGCGAAGGTGCACTTAACCTGATCGTTTGGGCCGGATATGCTGAAAATGGAAGCAACGACAAGACTGTTGACTGGGTTAACCCATTTACCAAGGCAACGGGATGCAAAGTAAATGCAAAGACAGCTGGAACTTCTGATGAGATGGTTTCATTGATGAAGACCGGGGGATACGACGGAGTTTCTGCATCTGGTGATGGTTCACTTCGTATGATCTATGGTGGCCAAGTTGCTCCGGTGAATACCGCACTTGTCCCTAACTACAAAACTATTTCTCCATTCCTGAAGAACCAAAAGTGGAATTCTGTTAACGGAACCATGTATGGAGTTCCTCATGGTTGGGGCGCGAACGTTCTTGCATACAATTCAGCAAAGGTGAAGACACCAACTTCTTGGTCTGCTGTATTTGATGCTAATTCACCATACAAGGGCAAGATCACTGCGTATGACTCACCAATTTATATTGCAGATGCTGCGATGTATCTCATGTCTACTCAACCAAAGCTTGGAATTAAAAATCCTTATGCGTTGGATAAGACACAGCTAGATGCCGCAACTGCCTTGCTTAAGGTGCAGAAGAAGAACATTGGCGAATATTGGTCTGACTACACCAAGTCCGTTCAATCATTTGAATCTTCCAACACCCTTCTTGGATCCTCATGGCAGGTTATCGCTAACACCATTAATGGCGGTGGAAAAGTGAAGATTTCATCCACCGTTCCTAAAGAGGGAGCAACTGGCTGGTCAGATACGTGGATGATTTCATCTAAGGCCAAGCATCCTTCATGCATGTACCAATGGATGAACTGGATTACATCTCCAACAGTTAACGCACAAGTTGCTGAGTACTTCGGTGAAGCCCCATCCCAAACACTTTCTTGCACAAAGACCGCTGATAAGAATTTCTGTTCTACTTATCACGCTACAGATGCGGCATATGCAAAGAAGATTTGGTACTGGACTACTCCAACAGTTGACTGTTTGGATGGTCGCGGAAAGATCTGTACCGACTATGCAGCATGGACTCAAGCCTGGACTTCTGTAAAGGGCTAGCTTGAAATCTAATCGCCTCAATACCTGGCTTTATCGCCATAGCGGAGCGCGGGCGGCACTATTACTAGTGCTGCCTGTGCTCTGGCTAGCGATTGCGTATCTGGGCTCTCTCGGAGTGATGCTCGTTTCTAGTCTCTGGAGCGTTGATTCATTCACGGGAAATATTGTTCATCAGTTTTCGCTTTCTAATTTCCACCAACTTATTTCGCAAAAGGTTTATAGCACGATTGCAATTCGTTCAATCTCAGTCGCAGTTATCGTCACCATTATTGACGGATTGCTTGCAATCCCAATTGCGCTCTTTATCGCAAAAGTTTTGCGACCTAGATTTAGAAGTGTCGTTATAGCACTTGTGCTAGTCCCACTTTGGGCTAGCTATCTAGTTAAGACATATGCCTGGCGCAGTATGTTTTCAGATGGCGGCGTTATCTCGTGGGCCTTTAAACCACTTAAACATCTTGGTATTTCAAGTCCAGGTTTCGGGCTGGTTGCCACAACAATAACGTTGGCTTATCTGTGGTTGCCGTACATGATTCTTCCAATCTATGCCGGACTTGAGCGGCTACCTAATTCACTTTTAGAAGCATCTAGTGATTTAGGAGCTCCAGCATTCACTACATTTAAATCGATTATTTTGCCCATTATTTATCCGGCCATTATTGCTGGTTCGATTTTTACTTTCTCACTTTCACTTGGAGATTACATCGTCGTAAAAATTGTTGGTGGAACTAGCCAGCTTGTTGCTAATGTGATTGCCGACAACGTTGGAACAGCGGGCAATCTTCCGTTTGCTGCAGCAATGGCGCTCCTACCGATAGTCACGATCTTGGGCTATCTTTTTGCGGTCCGCCGTTCTGGTGCATTGGAGAATTTCTAATGTATTTATCAATCAGAGCCAGGCGAGCACTTGCATTTCTTACCTTTGGCACTTTGGCATTTATCTATATTCCATTGATTGTTGTTGCGCTTAATTCATTCAATCCATCTAGAACTTTTTCATGGCCCCCACAATCTCTTTCTACTATTTGGTGGAGCCGGCTTGGTGAGAGCAAAGGCGTACTTCCAGCCATCTTCTCGTCGATAAAAGTTGGCTTAGGAGCAACGGCGATATCACTAGTTTTAGGTAGCTGTATAGCTTTTGCGGTATCTCGATATAGGTTCTACGGAAAAAATACCCTGTCCTTGCTGGTGATTTTCCCTATCGCGCTTCCTGGAATTATTACTGGAATAGCTTTGAACACGACATTCCATACTCTATTAGATCCACTGGGTAAGGAACTGGCGCTGTGGACCGTCATTGTCGGACATGCAACTTTTTGTATTGTTGTGGTCTATAACAATGTTTTGGCACGTTTGAGACGCTTAGGACAAAGTCTAGAAGAAGCATCGCAAGATCTTGGCGCAAATATTTTTCAGACATTTCGCTACATCACATTTCCACTCGTTCGGTCTGCGCTGATGGCCGGTGGGCTACTGGCTTTTGCACTTTCATTCGATGAGATTGTGGTGACTACCTTTACGGCAGGTCCGGGTACCGAGACGCTCCCTCAATGGATCTTTAATAATCTTTTTCGCCCTAACCAAGCTCCTATAGTGAACGTGGTTGCAACAATGTTGATTGTGCTATTTATTTTCCCAGTATGGCTAAGTCAGAGAATGTCCCAGGACGGCTCGGCTGGCGGACGTTTGTAATTACTTTTCTTCTGGGTCTATATCGCCAAGTGCGGCCGATGATTCATCCAATGAGTCAGAGATGATTTTAATGTTTGATGCAATAGCCATGCAGTGAAGCATCTGTTCATGAGCAATCTGATCTTTATGGTCGATTAAAGAATTGCTCAGTGTTTTTGATTGGATCCTCAGATGATCAGCCACGGTAACATCCACAAATTGGTACTTTTCACGCACAGAATCAATTTTAGAAGTAACCGCTTGGCTTGCTGCTTTAAGCGCAACTGATATTTCATTACGGATATCTTCTGGTAATGCCCCGTCAACTGAAGCGTCAAAGAGAGCCCGAGAAATTCCTCGCACCTGCACGACTGTGTGCTCCATTGCCTTTGCGCGAAGCGCCAACAGCTTGGCCTCATCCATGGGGGCAAGTGGTGACCACTTTGCATAACTTGTAGCTTCATCTGCTTGCGAGCGGATGCTTGGAATTAATTCAATCAGAATTCGTCCACGCGATAGCCACTTACCTGCTTCTTGTTGGGTGTAGTTAATCCGAACTCCATTAGACATATCAGAGAGCAACTTTGCAGTTTTGCGACCAATTCCACTGATTTGTTCGATGGTACGACCGGCAGGAGTTGAGGGGTGTGAGAAAAATGAAAATACAATTCCAACTGAGGCGCCGATCAAAGTTGAAAGTAATCGACTAGTAGCTGTGCTCTCACTAATTCCTGGGCCCATAACAATCAATGCCGTGACTGGAACATTGATTGAGGCAACTTCATCAAGTCGCAATCCACGGGCAATGACTGCGCAAAGCACCATGGTTGTTGCTATTGAAATAACACCAAAGTGGAAAAGATGAACTGTTATCAACGCAATGATGGCGCCGATTGCAGTTCCAACAATTTGACCAAATCCTTCTCGGACTGATTTATGAAGGCTGATTCGAATGGTGAGTGAACAGACGATTGCGGCGACGACGGCGCCATTGTGAAGCAAAGCGTTGCCGATAAACCAGGCCGTGGCCGATGCAATCGCGGCCACTGTTATTTGGCGTAACCAAATTTTGCGGTCCATAAAAGGCTTCAGTGCTGATGTGAATAGCCTTTTCATGCCTTAATTCTCTCATCTATAGTGAGTTCATGAGCAAACTCCTAACCACCCCCGCTGAAGTTTCTACGCTTGTTAATAGCGTTAAAGTCGTCGCAATCGTCGGAGTATCAGATAAACCTGATCGAGCCAGCAATGGGGTTGCAAAGTACTTGCAGGATAACTCGCCCTATAAGCTCTATTTTGTTAATCCACTTTTGGATTCTGTCCTCGGAGAAAAGTGTTACCACTCGTTGCAAGAGATTCCTGAAACAATTGATTTAGTCGATGTCTTTAGAAAACCTTCAGATATGTCTGCTGTTATGGATGAGGCAATTCATGTTGGAGCAAAAGCTTTCTGGATGCAATTAGGAATTAGGGAAGAAGTCCAAGCCAATCGCGGAGTTGAGGCGGGTATGGACGTGGTCCAAGATCTCTGTCTGAAAGTGGAATACGAAAAGTACTGTCGCTAGCCCAGTTGAAATCCTAATCAGGTATGCGGATTAACTATTTTGTTTCAAGAATTAATGAAACTGAGTTAATGCACCAGCGCTCATCAGTTGGAACGTCATAGCCCTCACCCTTAAATACATGCCCTAGGTGTGAATCACATTTAGCGCAGCGCACTTCGGTGCGAACGCGCGGGGCTAATGAATGATCTTCAAGTAGAACGACGGCGTCATCGGCACTCGGTGCATAAAAGGATGGCCATCCGCAGCCTGAATGAAATTTGGTCTCACTCTTAAATAACTCATTTCCGCACGCCTTACAGCGGTAACTACCAACTGTGTCGGTATCGGTGTACTCACCCGTGAATGGGCGCTCAGTGGCACCCTTGCGCAGAACATCGTAGGAGAGTGAATCAAGGCGCTCCTTGAGTTCTGCCTCATTTACCTGGAAATCTGACATGTCCAAACTTTAGTGGAATACTCGGGGTAACAGAAAATCGGAGTTCTTTACGTGTTACTTCAGACCCTTCGTCAGTTCCTGCGCCCTTACAAGCGTAGCGTCTGGATTGTCATTTTCCTATTGCTCATTCAATCTATCGGCAACCTTTATCTACCTAATTTGAATGCAGACCTCATTAACAATGGTGTGGCAAAAGGTGACATCGGATATATCTGGCGCATCGGCGCGATCATGTTGGCCATATCAGCGTTGATTATTGGAGCTTCTGTTGTTATTGCTTACTACAGCTCTAAGGCCTCAATGTCCTTTGGTCGCGATCTTCGAAAAGCAGTCTTCGTCTCTGTTGAAAGATTTAGCACTAGAGAACTTAATAAGTTTGGTGCGCCATCTCTGATAACGCGTAACACCAATGATGTGCAACAAGTGCAGATGGTTCTCTTTATGGGCCTCACCATGATGGTTGCCGCGCCAATTACCGGTATCGGCGCAGTCATAATGGCGCTAAAAACAAATGTGAAACTTTCAGGGCTTTTATTGATTGCCGTACCAATTATGGCCATATTGATTTGGTTATTACTTCGCCGCATCGTGCCGCTTTTTCGCGTAATGCAAGTTCGAATCGATCGCATCAATCTAGTTCTTCGTGAACAAATTGCCGGCGTTCGAGTCATTCGGGCATTTGTAAAGACTCGTCATGAAGAGGAACGCTTTGCTGGTGCCAACGAAGAATTGATGCAGACCACACTGAGCGTTACACGCACCTTCGCCATCATGTTTCCAGCACTTACTTTTATTCTTAATATTTCATCAGTAGCCGTAATTTGGTTTGGCGCAAAGTTGGTTGATACAAATGCAATGCCAATCGGCAATCTGACCGCATTCCTCTCTTATATTATGCAAATTCTCTTTAGCGTCATGATGGCGGTCATGATGTCGATGATGATTCCTCGAGCTGAAGCCAGTGCAGAACGCATACAAGAGGTGCTCATGACTGAATCATCAGTTGTCGAAAGCCTCGAGCCACATATCGTTGAAGAACGAAAAGGCCTGATTGAATTTAAGGATGTTGAATTTAGATATCCAGGAGCAGAGCACCCAGTCTTGAGCGGAATTTCATTCACTGCAAAACCAGGCAAGATGACAGCCATTGTTGGATCGACCGGCTCTGGAAAAACAACGCTTCTCAATTTGATTCCTAGATTTATTGATCCCACATCAGGACAGGTGTTGATGGATGGTGTGGACCTTCGAGATCAGCCACTAGAAGGAGTCTGGTCGGAAATTGGATTTGTGCCACAACGAGCTTTTCTTTTCGGTGGAACAGTTGCAAGTAATTTGAGTTACGGAAAAGTAGATGCGACTGATGAGGAAATGTGGACCGCGCTAAAGATTGCGCAAGCAGATGGATTTGTAAAAGAGAAAGATGAGGGACTAAACGCTCCCGTATCACAAGGTGGTACTAATTTTTCAGGCGGACAACGTCAGCGCCTTTCTATCGCGCGCGCAATAATAAAAGCCCCTCAGATTTATATTTTGGATGATTCATTTAGTGCACTGGATTATTCAACGGATTCGAAGTTGCGCTCTGCGCTTATAAAACATGCAACCGGTGCAACGCTCATCGTGGTCGCCCAACGTGTTTCAACTATTTTGAAGGCCGATCAAATTATTGTTTTAAACAACGGCAAAATTGATGGAATTGGCACCCACAAAGCGCTGATGAAATCTTGTAAGACGTATCAAGAAATTGTGCTCTCGCAATTAAGTGCAGCGGAGGCAGCCTCATGAGTACTAATCGCCCAGCTTCGGCCGCTCCCACTTCAACTCCTAGAGGTGGTCCACATGGTGGCTTTGGTGGTCCTCCGGCTAAATCTAAGGACTTCAAAGGCTCGTTAAAACGCCTATTAAATGAGCTTCAGGGCGAGCGAAAGATCCTTACGGGCGTCATTCTGCTTATTACAACGTCCGTAACAATTGGGGCGTTTGGGCCCAAGATTCTTGGCCGCGCTACCAACTATATTTTTTATGGATACCTGGGTCGCCAACTTCCTGAAGGCGTTTCCAAAGTTGATGTAATCGCAAACCTCAATCGCACCGGGCAAACACGGTTGGCACAGATGCTCAGGCAAAGTGATGTCATCCCAGGGCATGGAGTGGATTTCAGTGCTATCGCTCGCATCGTGGCACTGGTCACAGTGCTCTATCTATTTTCATCACTCTTCTCGTGGATCCAAGGTTATTTGATGGCGGGTGTTACAAACCGCACGCTCTATCGTTTGCGCAGAATTGCCGAAGAAAAGATTGGCCGCTTGCCGCTTAGCTATTTTGATACCCAATCTCGCGGTGATCTGCTTAGCCGTGTCACAAACGATATCGACAATATCGGTAACTCACTTCAGCAAGGCTTAGCACAGATTCTAAATTCAATTCTGACGGTCTTATCTATTCTTGCAATGATGTTGTGGATCAGCCCCGTGCTAGCACTGGTTGCATTAGTGGCTATTCCGCTCTCTATGTTTGCATCAATTTTTATTGCGAAGAAATCCCAGAAGCAATTTATTGCCCAATGGGATTGGACTGGCAAACTCAATGGCCATGTCGAAGAAATGCATACTGGTCATTCCTTAGTAAAAGTTTTTGGTCGTCGTCAACAAGCAATTGAAGATTTTGGAACTCTCAACGAAAAGCTCTTTGATTCATCTTTTAAAGCACAATTTATATCCGGCATCATTCAGCCAGTTACGCAGCTAGTTTCTAACCTTATTTATGTGGCGATTGCAGTACTAGGTGGATATCGCGTTGCGACGGGCACAATGAGCCTGGGCGATGTGCAGGCATTTATTCAATATTCACGCCAGTTTGGTATGCCTTTGGCACAAATTGCTGGCCTTATGAATGTCGTGCAATCTGGTGTTGCTTCGGCCGAACGCCTCTTTGAACTTCTAGATGCAAAGGAAGAAGAAGGTGACCCTGTCGAATTTGTTTCAATCGATCGAGCAAAAGGAAAGATTGAATTTAAAAAAGTAGCGTTTAGATATAAGAGTGATGAACCGTTGTTAGAAAATTTCAATCTTAAAGTAAAACCAGGTGACACAGTCGCAATTGTTGGACCAACTGGTGCGGGTAAAACAACACTGGTTAATCTCATGATGCGTTTTTATGATATTTGGGGCGGTGCGATTCTTCTCGATGGCGTGGACATTCGCGAATACAAGCGCGATGACTTGCGCCGACAATTTGGAATGGTGCTACAAGATACCTGGCTATTTAGTGGAACGATGCGCGAAAATATTGGTTATGGAAGTAGCACACCGACAGATGAGTTAGTTGAAAAAGCTGCGCAAGCTGCGAACATTGATCACTTCTTACGTTCTTTGCCTGCCGGTTATGACTCGTTATTAACTGACGATAATTCGACCGTGTCAAACGGTGAGCGCCAACTATTAACAATTGCGCGCGCATTCATGGCCGACCCTGCTATTTTAATTTTAGATGAAGCAACGTCTTCGGTAGATACGCGCACCGAAGTATTAGTTCAACAAGCGATGGCAAAGTTACGTAAAGGAAGAACGTCATTTGTAATTGCGCACAGACTTTCAACTATTCGCGATGCTGATGTCATTCTTGTTATGGATAAGGGTGGCTTGGTTGAACATGGAACTCACGAAGAGTTAATGAAATCAAAGGGCTTCTATTTCGATCTTTATGCGAGCCAATTTGAGGAATCTCTCTCCGAATAACGTTTCCAGTTGTTTTCACTCACTGTGACCAGTCAGCTACGTATGTTTTCCCGAGCCTAGACAAAGCGTCCATTTAATATATGCTTTTGGGTTTATAAGTCCACTTACCTAAACAAATCGGATTTTGAGGGACAATGTCTGAAAACAGTAGTAGGTCTAGTCAGCCTGAAGGCGAGCCTTCAGACGAGAGCATTCTTGCCCACCCTGTTTTCAACCTCATGCGTTGGTTAGCGAATAACCCATCTGGTACAGAACTTGCCCGAGAGCTAGCGTTAAATTATTTCCGCCTATACGGAGCAACACAAGTGCGGCTGTCAGTAACAGATGAAGAAGGCGCTTTGCATTTTGTCGGTGTATTTGGTGCAGACACAGTTGTAACAGGCGATTCTCAAGATATTAATGAGTGGCAAGCTCGAACGGATGAGATTGCCAAAGTTGAAATAGGACCAGATGGACTGGGTTGGTCTAGTTCGGGCAGATACCTGCAGGCAAGTCTCAATGAATTTGGAAATCGCCGTGGCTGGATCACCATCGGCTTTATTGAGCCCCATGGGAAAAATCAATTAAAAGTTGAGCAGTTATTGAAGATTCTCAAGCAAGTTGTGGCCATGCATATGGTGGCGCTTATCCGCCAATCACCACTTGTGCTCGGCGCCCGGCGCGCACCAGTGGATCGCGATGCTTTTTCACCGCGCCAGCTTTCTATCCTTCAAGGGATGATCCAGGGCAAAACCAACAACGAGCTGGCGCTAGAGCTTGGTTTCAGCGTTAGTACTGTTCGCCACGAAACAATGCGTATTTTTGAGCTCCTGAACGTGAGTGATCGCCGTGAAGCCGCTCGAGATGCCTTGGAGCGAGGGATTTTCTAGAAAGCTCCTAAAAGAGCCCAAAATATAGCAAAACGGACATATCGACCGCCATTAGCCCAGCCAACCAGATAACCAGCCACCCAGCCCCTTCTCAGCAAAATAAATGAGAATTCTTCCTACCAGGACGCAACATTTGGGCTACTTACGTGTCTTACATAGTAGAGGGCAAGACGTTGCTCCCTGTAAAACCTTGATCAAGTAATTAGGCGGATAAAGTGCAATTGGGTAAAAAGGGCAAGTCAACAGAGGCGGCTGGTACTAACCAGGCCGTATCTGAGTGGACTATTGCCGATTTAAGCGCCCTATACGCCGAACAGCGCTCATCACTTACCGCTCAAGCCCGCCGCATTCTGCGCAATCAAGCAGATGGCGATGAAGTCGTCCAAGAAGCATTCCTCAAGTTCATTCTTGCTGCTCCTGAACTCGACTCTCGTGAACGTGCGCTCGCTTACCTTCGCACCACAGTTAACAACCTCTGCCTCAATCACATCCGCGCAACTGGTTCACGCCCCAACCTTGTTGCTATCGACAGTGAGACTAGCCAAGAGGCAATCAACGAAATTTCAGCTACCAACCACATCTCCTTCGACACCACTATGGCTGCCGCTGAAGATGCTTCCATTATTCGCGAAGCTCTTGCTCGCCTCTCATCAGACCAGCGCACAGCACTGGTTATGTGGGAGATGGAAGGCCGCTCTACTGAAGAGATCGCAGAAGCACTTGGTACAACTCCAGCGAATGTTCGCCACGTTGTTCAACGCGCTCGCGCTTCCTTCGTCCGCGTCCTTGCTACATGGGTTGTTGATGAAGAGACTGGCGCTACAGCACTTGATGCTCTTTCAACTTCTTACAAGAAGGCTGCAGAACTCGCGAAAAAGAGCTCAAAAGTGGCACTTTCATTGCTCCTTGTTCTTGTTGCATTCCTTGGCTTCAACTCCATCACTGGTAACGAAGTTACAAAGACAACAACTCAGATTTCAGCTCCAGTGCAGCAAGAAGCGAATACCGCACCAGCGCCTTCAGCTTCTGCAACTGCAACTTCAGATCTTGTAAACAAGTCCATTCAGCTTCTTGATGGTGTTAACGTCAAGAGCAACCCATACACATTCCCAGGTCTTGATGCTGAAGGTATCCCAACAGGATTCACTGCCACTGACGGAGTTCACACCGGCAAGCTTTACGCCTCGGTCTCGGCCCCAGTGGTCACAATCGACGGCACTACCCTTCACGTCATTTCAATGAGCCAGGATGCCAATGCCATCAACGTCCTGCTCGACCAGAGCCTTTCCATTACTGCCCTCGGTACCACCTATACGGTTGATCCAACGATTACGATCAAGAAGTCGTGGGTACCACTTAATGTTTCAACTACGAGCACCGATATCACACGCCTACCCGACGGTAATTACCTCGTGACAAGCGTGATGGTCATCGATTCCGCAGTTGATACAGGTACAATTGTGCCTGTTAACCGGGGTTTTGACCTTACGTCAGCTCCGTCCACTATCACCACTCGCATCGTAATGAACCCAGGCAAGACTCAGGTCTTGGCTCAGGCTATTTATGTCCAAGCGAAGGGAGCGAA
>CAIVOW010000147.1 GCA_903907665.1 uncultured Actinomycetes bacterium
GCCCAGTCCGGCCATGAGAGTCCAAGCTGGAGACCAACCCAATTCCTGCTCGATAAGGCGATTATCTGAGTTACGTCCGCGTACCCCAAGAGGTGCATCAAGCTTGTGATTGCGATTTACCTTTTTATTAGCAATCACTGAAACATATTCAACCAATTGGTTGATGGTAACCATTTCCTCAGAACCAATATTCACTGGACCGGCAAAACTAGAACTCATCAATCGACGCGTAGCTTCTACGCAATCTTTTATGTAGAGAAAGGACCGAGTTTGCAGGCCATCCCCCCAAACTTCAATTGCGCCACCTTCCACATCAAGTTTGGCAATTTTTCGACAAATAGCTGCGGGTGCTTTTTCGCGGCCCCCATCCCATGTACCTAGTGGGCCATAAATATTGTGATAGCGGGCAACGGCTACTGGAATTTTATAATTTCGCGAATAACTAAAATATAGACGCTCACTAAAGAGTTTTTCCCATCCGTATTCACTATCAGGATTTGCAGGATAGGCGCTAGATTCAACGCAGTTTGGATTATCGGGGTCAAGCTGGTTGTGCTCTGGGTACATACAGGCACTGCCGCTATAAAAAATCTTAGTTTTATTAACGCCAAGTTTCTCGTTGAGTTGGCGAAGCGCCTCTAAAACATTCAAATTGATTGTGGCCGAATTGTGCATGATTTCAGCATCATGCTCTCCTGTAAAAACAAATCCAGCGCCACCCATATCAGCGGCGAATTGATAAATCTCATCAAATGCTTCATTTGTAGTACCCGCTTTAGTCACAAGTAAGGCGTTTTCTACTGTGGCTACATTCCGCAAATCACCAATTACAAACTCATCGGCTTCGGTTTGCGAAAACTCTGGATTTTTTAGATCGACCGCCTTAACCCAGTAATTCTCTGATTTGAGGCGGGAGATCATTGCATTGCCGATGAATCCACCACCACCGAGAACGAGGGCTGTTTTTTGGGTCGTTGTCATGAGGCAACTTTATCAATTCTTGGTCTGGCTAGAAAAGACTTAATCGTCGCCATTTTCGATTTAGTGGGGTATTTGCAGGGTTGAGTGTATAAACCGATAGCCCATATTGGGCAATTCAAGGGTGAGCAATAAACTTGAGAACTAATCAGGGGAGATTCATGGCTGCGGAGTTCCACAGACGAGTATTAATTGCAGAAGATGAAGAGTTCACTCTTAACCTTCTCTCTGAGTTACTGGGTGCTGCTGACTTTGAAGTAATGGCTGTTGCTACTGTCAGTGAGGCAATTTTACAGATTGAAAGCTTTGACCCTCATGCTGTTATTACCGATTTGAATTTTGGGGTCACAGGACCCAGTGGAGCAGACTTATTGGATTATCTAGATAAGAACCACCCTTGGATCGGCAAGGTGATTCTGACATCTCACGCCTCCCCTAACCTGGCTGTGCCAGGAGGGATGCAGCTTCCTGATGATGTGACGTATTTGGTTAAATCTGAACTTAAATCTATTTCTTCTCTAATAACCTCTGTCC
>CAIVOW010000148.1 GCA_903907665.1 uncultured Actinomycetes bacterium
ATAAATCGCACCATCGCCATGTGGGTGATAATTACCCATAACATCTCCGACGATGCGTGAAGACTTGTAATAACCCTTATCGGGGCGATATCCCGCGTCATACATTGCATAAAGAACTCTGCGGTGAACGGGTTTTAAACCATCGCGAACATCTGGCAGTGCGCGTCCAACAATGACTGACATCGCGTAATCAAGATAACTTCGAGCCATCTCCACTTGAAGGTCAATTGTTTCAACCTTATCGTGTCCGTTTGCATCAGATGTTTGTGTCGGTGGTTTCATGTTTTCCTAGATATCCAAAAATCTTACGTCTTTGGCATTTCGTTGAATAAAGTTGCGACGCATTTCTACATCTTCACCCATAAGGACTGAAAATAAATCGTCTGCTGCAGCAGCGTCATCTAATGTCACTTGAATAAGAACTCGGTGTTCTGGATCCATAGTGGTGTCCCAAAGTTCTTTGGCGGGCATCTCGCCGAGCCCTTTAAATCGTTGGATTCCGTCATCTTTAGGAAGTCTTTTGCCTGCCTCTAGACCAATTTTGATAAATCCGTCGCGTTCACGATCGCTAAATGCATATTGAACGGGTTCTTTACCGCCCCATTTTAATTTATACAGGGGTGGTTGCGCTAAATAAACAAATCCGCCTTCAATGAGTGGGCGCATAAATCTAAAAAGCAAAGTAAGTAGGAGTGTGCGGATATGTTGTCCGTCAACATCAGCATCGGCCATCAAAATAATTTTGTGGTAACGAAGTTTTGCGACATCAAAGTCGTCGTGAATTCCAGTACCTAGCGCCGTAATTAAAGATTGCACTTCGTTGTTTTGGAGAACGCGATCGATGCGTGCTTTTTCAACATTAAGAATTTTTCCTCGGATAGGCAAAACTGCCTGGTTTCTACTATCTCTTCCACCTTTTGTGGAACCGCCCGCTGAGTCACCTTCAACAATATATAACTCGCATTTTTCAGGATCGGTCCATTGGCAATCTGCCAATTTTCCTGGCATGCCGCGGCCTTCTAGTAACCCTTTACGACTTCGGGATAGATCGCGAGCTTTGCGAGCAGCCACACGAGCTGCAGCTGCGTCAATTGATTTACGAACAACTTCTTTACCTTCTGTTGGGTTTGATTCAAACCAAGCAGTTAGATGCTCATTCATTGCTTTTTGTGTAAAAGATTTTGCTTCAGTGTTGCCGAGTTTGGTTTTAGTTTGGCCTTCAAATTGTGGCTCACCAATTTTAAGAGAGACGATTGCCGTTAGTCCTTCTCGAACATCATCACCTGTTAGACGATCTTCTTTCTTGCGGATAAATCCCCATTCTTCGCCAAACTTATTTACAATCGACGTTAGTGCGGTTCTGAAACCTTCTTCATGTGTTCCACCTTCTTGAGTATTAATGGTGTTGGCGAAGGTATAGACAGATTCGGTAAAGCCGTCATTCCATTGCATAGCTACTTCAAGAGCTATTTTTTGCTTAGTATCTTCGGCTTCAAAAGAAATAATAGATTTATGGAACTCGCCTTTTGTGGTGTTAAGGTGTTTAACAAAATCGATAATTCCACCTTCAAAATGGTAGTGAACAGCGATTGGTTTTCCTGTTTCATCTACATGCCCATTGCGCTCATCTGTCAACGAGAGAATTAAACCCTTATTTAAAAAAGCCATTTCACGAAAACGAGTGGAGAGAATTTCGAAAGAAAAATCAGTTGTTTCAAAAATTTCCGTCGATGGGTAAAAAGTTACAGTCGTTCCTGTTTTTGAGGTTGGCTCACCTTTTGTGACTGGTTTTTGAGGAACACCAAGTACATAGTCTTGAGTCCAGAAAAATCCATCGCGTTGTACTTCGACATCAAGCCGAATAGATAGTGCGTTCACTACGGAAATACCTACGCCGTGAAGACCGCCGGAAACTGAATACCCGCCATCACCAAATTTTCCGCCGGCGTGAAGGACGGTAAGGACTACTTCCAATGCTGGCTTTTTTTCAACTGGGTGCATATCGACGGGGATTCCTCGTCCGTTGTCGATTACCCGAACGCCACCATCTGATTGAAGGGTTACGTGGATCTCTGTGGCGTAGCCAGCCATAGCTTCATCGACTGAGTTATCGACTACTTCATAAACTAAGTGGTGTAGGCCGCGCTCACCGGTTGAGCCGATATACATGCCAGGGCGCTTGCGAACAGCATCCAGACCTTCAAGGACGGTAATCGCGCTGGCGTCGTACGTCTTCTCTGCCACGTTGCCTCTACCTCTAACTTCCTTTTATTAACTTCGACTTTCCTTGGTTCCCCAAATGGAAAACCCCTCATATTCAAACCTGGCAGGAAATCGCCGGTTTATGGTCTAAATCTTAGTGGGTAATGTGAATATGGAATAGCCAAAATCGGGGCTAGGAGCAGGGCTACGCGAGCAAAACGCTCTTATCCGTAGGTATCTCTAGGGCCGCGGTGGTTTTTAATCGTTCTGAGCCCTTTTTTCCAACTTGGGGCGTTGGGGCCAATAATTGAAAGCTCCTCAACAAGGGCTCCGGGCGCCGAGCTTGAAATCTCTTTAAGTAGGGTTGGTGCCATTGCCGTTAATTGAGTTGCCCACGCTGTCGACGTTGTTTGAATAGTTAACTTTCCATCTATAAGTGTTACGGGAAGTGCATGTTGCGCCACCTCGGCACCAACAACACTTACCCAGTTTGTAAACAAAGTTCCTTCGGCAATTCCTTGTTGCCAATCTCGCGAAGAAATCAAATCATTTAGAACTGTGTTTAATTGTTGTGGATCATCGACTCGTTCTCTAACTTCTTCAATTGAATTATTTTTTGAACGTTTGGCGTTATTGCGCCAACTTTTAAAAACTTCTCTCGCTAAATCGTTTTTCATTCGGAAACCAACTTTACCGTTCCACTTTTTACTTGGAACACTCTACCTGTTAGGCCATGTGGTAAATCACTTTGAACGGCAACAGTAATAAAGGTTTGCTCTGCAGCGTTAGCGAGATTGATTAGATGCTCTCGTCGAATTTCATCTAGCTCTGAGAAAACATCATCTAAAATAAGTATTGGTTTGTCACCCCCGTTACATAATAATTGATATGCCGCGAGTTTAAGAGATAGCGCAATAGACCAAGATTCTCCGTGACTGGCATAACCTTTAACAAAATGATCGCCAAGCATTAAAAGTAAGTCGTCACGGTGTGGTCCTACTAATGTGAGCCCTCGGTCTATCTCTTGACTTTTTATTTCTGACATTTTAGATAAGATTTTATCAGTGTTTTCTACCGCATCTTCAGAAGCGTTTTCAATACTACATTTATAAGTGATAAATGCTTTTTTTTGATCGTTTATATCTTGATATATTTTAGTAAATATTGGCTCAAACTCACGAAGCACTTTTAAACGGGCAGCGATTAATTGACCGCCAAAGTCAGCAACTTGCTCGTCCCAAGAGGCAAGTGATGTATAGCTACTGCGTGATTTTAATAAAGAGTTGCGTTGTTTTACTGCTCTTTCATAATCGGTTATTACTCCTGCAAACCTTGGGCTTTTTAAAGTAAGGAGTTCGTCGATGAAGCGGCGGCGCCCGGAAGGGTCCCCTCTCACAAGATCTAGATCTTCTGGTGAAAAATAAACTGCCTGCACTATTCCAAAAAGCTCTTTTTGGCTTCTAGTTGGGTTTTGGTTGATGCGAGCCCGATTAGCTTTTTCACTATTGATTTCTAACTCAACTAATATTTCACGTTCTGAATTTTGTACCTTAGCTCGCACGTATGCTGATTGGTTACCAAGTTTTACAAGTGGTTGGTCATTAGAGGTTCTGTGTGATGATAAAAAAGAAAGGTAGAGAATAGCCTCAACAATATTTGTTTTTCCTTCACCGTTTCGGCCCAGGAATATATTGATTCCTTGTTCGATTGGTAACTCCAGCTCATCATATGAGCGGAAGTTCTTTAATGAAAGATGGTTGATCCACATTAAGAGCTATAACGCATCGGCATCAATAAGTATTTGTAGCTTTCATCCTTCGCGCCATCTAGTTCGTGTTTTCCAGAAAGCACTGCCGGCTTACTTGCTCCAGTGAAATCAAATTGTACAAAAGGAGTATTGAGCGCTTGTAAACCATCAGTTAAATATTGAGGATTAAAAGCGATATTAATTGCTTCGCCTATATATTGAATATCTAACTCTTCTGTAGCTTGGGCGTCTTCTCCTGCTCCTGCTTCGAGTTGAAGTTTGTTTAACTCAAAATTTAAACGTAACGGAACTGTTTTGTCGGTTACGAGAGCTACGCGTCTTACTGAGTCTAGTAAGGTTGCAACATCAACCACCGCGTGTGATGAGGATTCAGCTGGAAGTAAATGTTTAAAAGGTGGGAATGTGCCATCTAGTGTGCGGGAAGTCATTGTTTTTAATTCACTAACAAAACCAACTAAACGCTCGTGAGAGGTTGTTTGCGACAAAGCAATTGTGACTTGGTCAGATCCCGTTAAAGATTTAGCAGCATCTGTAAGGGTGCGTGCTCGAACAAGTGTTGTTGATTCAATATCTGCATTTTTTGCTTGCCACGAAAGTTCGCGAACCGCTAAACGGTAACGATCAGTTGCCGCTAAAGTTATATGGTTTTTATTAATTTCGATATGCACGCCTGTAAGGGTTGGAAGTGAGTCATCGCGTCCTGCTGCAATGGCTACTTGGTTTACTGCGCTAGCAAATACATCGCTGGCGATAAGCCCAGCTGTTTCTGGGAGCTCCGGAAGTGTTGGGTATTCTGAAACTGAAAGTGTTGGAAGGGTGAATTTCGCCGATCCGGCAGTAACAAGTACGCGGGTTCCATCCAACAGAAAAGAAATTGGTTTATTAGGGAGTGATCTAGCTATTTCTGCTAAGAGTCTTCCTGGAACAAGAACTTTGCCTTTCGATGATATATCCGCTTTTAAAATAGCTTTGGTGGAGGTTTCTAAATCTGAACCAGTTAAAGTGATTGAAGTGTCAACATCGATCATAATTCCTAGAAGCTCGGTTTTAATTGGTCGGGTCGACAAGCTGCGGGCAACCCAATTAACGGCATCTACTAACTCTTCGCGTTCAACAACAAATTTCATCTTTAGTCCGGTTCTCTCAAATCTTTCATTATTTTTAAGTAAACAACCAAGTAAACAGGTTAATCAGTCGGTTCTTCTTTGTTAACAAGTATTTCTCTTATATATAGATATTCGTAGTAACTATTCACTTTTTTTGTGGATAAAGGTGAAAGTGCAGGTCAAAGACGTTTACTTTCGCTTAATGGTTGTGGGCAACCTTGTGGGCAACCTTGCCAAAAAACCGTTTTAAACTTCCCTTTCTTCTTTTTCCCTCTTCCCACTCTAAGTTATCCTCATAAATAACCGTGTTATCCACAGTTATCCACAGGTTACCCCCAACCTGGGGGTAGTCCGTTATCAAACCTTACTAATTTTTAGCTTGTTGCTTTATTCGGGTGGTGAGCTCGTTGACTTGGTTGTAGATGGATCGTCGTTCAGCCATCAATTGACGAATTTTACGGTCAGCGTGCATCACAGTCGTATGGTCTCGGCCCCCAAAAGTTTGGCCTATTTTCGGCAAGGAGAGCTCTGTTAATTCCCGGCACAAATACATGGCGATTTGGCGGGCGTTGACCAAAACCCGGCTTCGGCTAGAGCCACAAAGGTCATCAAGGCTCAAACTGAAATAACTGGCTGTCTGGGCCATAATCGTTGACGAGGTGATCTCTGGGCCCGCTTCATTTGGGATCAAATCCTTCAACACTATTTCAGCCAAACCTAGGTCTACCGGTTGGCGATTAAGTGAGGCAAACGCGGTGACTCGAATCAGCGCTCCTTCTAGCTCTCGAATATTAGAACTAATTTTAGAAGCGATATATTCCAAAACATCATCAGGAGCATTTAATTTATCCTGCGCCGCTTTTTTACGAAGAATCGCAATACGCGTTTCTAATTCTGGTGGTTGGATATCTGTAATCAAACCCCATTCAAATCTCGACCGAAGTCGATCTTCCAAAGTCGTTAATTGTTTTGGCGGGCGATCACTCGAGATAACAATTTGTTTATTAGCGTTATACAAAGTGTTGAACGTGTGGAAGAACTCTTCCTGAGTACGCTCCTTATTTTCTAAAAACTGGATATCGTCAACAAGCAAAATATCTAAATCTCGATAACGTTTTTGAAAAGCAGATGCTTTGTCGTCGCGAATCGAGTTAATAAAATCGTTTGTGAACTCTTCTGAAGAGACGTATTTAACTCGAACATTGCCATACAACTCTTTCGCGTAAGCGCCAATAGCGTGCAAAAGGTGGGTTTTACCTAACCCTGACTCCCCATAGATAAATAGCGGGTTATAAGCTTTTGCTGGAGCTTCAGCCACAGCAACGGCTGCCGCATGAGCAAATCTATTAGACGCACCGATAACGAAAGTTTCAAAAATATATCGTGGGTTAAGTTGAGAAGGCTCATTAATGCGAGTTTCATTTCCTCGGCCGGTTCCCATTTTCGGTGCGGGTTCAAGATGGATTGGATCAACTTCAACTGTTTCAACCTGTGTGAACACATTGGGTTGCTCTAAGCTTTCATTAACTTGAACCGCAATAGAAACATTTTGATTCATGCGCTTTGTTAAAATTTCGTTTATCGCAGTTTTAACACGATACTCAAGAAAATCTTTTGTAAACGCATTTGGCGCTTCAACTAAAAATGATGCGCCCTCTCCTAATTGCAAAACACCTAACGGGCGAGTGGCGGCTAGAAATGCACGAGAACTTGGAGATTCAGTGGCTAACTCCTCCACAACCAAATCCCACAACACGATTGGGTTTAATGGTGGGTTTGAAGATGAGCTTGAAGGGTCTAAACGATCAGCCGGCTCACCAGAGCTCAGACTTATTTTGAGGGTCGGGTCCGGGCTGGCTAGCTCAGCCATATCAGCCAGATCGGCTAATTGCCCCACTTCAGAAAAACTGTCCATTTAGCTCCAAAAAGTTATCCCCACATTTATCCACAACCTGTGGTCTAAACCTAAGATATAGAGATGCGGTCTGTGGATAGAGGGTGAAAGTAGGCCTCTTGGCCAAATAATGCAAGTGGTTATCCACAATTAAAAACGGTTATTTAGCCGACCCACCACCAGGCTGACCTCAGTTTGACCCTTGTCCACAGACTCCCCTACCGTTACCCCCTCAGCGAACTGTGGCCCCATTAGGCAGGCAAGCTCTACCAAATCGGCAGAGCCCAAATGGGAGAAGAAAAGGATTCACAATGACAACGAAACGTACCTTCCAACCGAACGTCCGCAAGCGAGCCAAAAAACACGGCTTCCGCGCCCGCATGTCAACAAAAGGTGGCCGCGCAGTACTGTCTCGTCGCCGCGCTAAAGGTCGCGCAACAATCTCCGCATAAGTAACCCTGTGCTGCCTGCATCCAATCGGTTGCGATCAAGTGCGGATTTCTCAAAGACCACAAAAGCTGGTCATCGAGTTACAACCCCATCACTTGTTCTCTACCTCCTTACACACAAAGATTTTAATCCCGCTCCTCAATTTGGCCTGATTATAAATAAGTCAATTGGAAGTTCTGTTGTGAGGCATAAAGTAGCCAGACATCTGCGCCACGCCTTACGTGAACGGCTCGAAGTTTTCCCACCTCACACGCAAATTGTTGTGAGAGTAATCAAAGAGGAAAAAACCTATATAGCAGATTTAGATTTAGCAATTAATCGCGCTGCTAAAAAGGTGGGCGCATGAAATATTTATTGATTGTTCTTCTGCGAACCTATCAAAAATTTATCTCTCCTTATTTTGCTCCCCGTTGCAAGTACTACCCAACATGTTCACAATACTCAATTGACGCCATCCGAGAGTACGGATCAATTCGAGGAGTTGTAATGACAGCATGGCGCTTATTGCGTTGCAATCCCTTTTCCTATGGCGGCGTGGATTACGCAGTTAAAACTAAACCTACTTCCGAACCTACTTCTAAAACGAGCATGAAAGCAGGCCTGTAATGGGAACCATCCTAAACCCACTGTATTACGCTGTTTCTTGGGTACTAGTTACATTCCACTCAATTTTTGGAGTATTCACTAAGAACCAATCAGTTCGATGGTCCCTATCAATCATAGGACTCGTAATTCTCATACGTATTATTTTGATTCCACTTTTTGTTAAGCAAATTAAAAGTCAACGCGCAATGACCGCTCTTTCTCCAAAAATGAAAGAGATTCAAAAGCGCTACAAAGATGATCGTCAAAAGCAATCAGAAGAGATGATGAAGCTTTACAAAGAGCATAAAACTAATCCACTCGCATCATGTCTGCCTATTATTGCTCAAGCCCCAATATTCTTCGCACTTTTTACTGTGCTAAATGGCATTGCACATAACCATCCTCACGGCTTAATGAAAGGCGATGTATTAATTCAAGCATCGCAAGCGAAGTTTTTCGGCGCAGATCTTTCATCGACATTTCTTTCAAGCCCAAACACAACAACAAAAATTGTGACAATTGCGCTGATCCTTGCAATGTCAGCAACAACATTTACAACTCAAAGACAACTTCTTGTTAAAGGTATGCCAAAGACCGACGATTCAAATAACATGATGATGCAACAACAAAAAATAATGATGTATATCTTCCCAGTCATTTTTGCTGTATCGGGTGTAAATTTCCCAGTAGGTGTTTTAATTTATTGGGGTACTACAAACCTTTGGACAATGGGACAGCAGTTCTACGTCATTAAAAGAAATCCAACACCTGGATCTCCGGCTTATGATGAACTTCAAAAGAAGAAGGATGCAAAAGGAATTACCTCTCCAGAAACAACGCTACTTAATGAGGCTGATAAGGATGCAACCACAGCCACCGATTCAGGAACGACTGAAATCCAAGGACAGCGCCAGCAACCGAAAAAGAAAAAGAAGCGCAAACCATAATTCTTAAATAGGACAAAAACGCTCAAAATATGACAAATCATTATAAAACAGTACAAAGCAATTTTACTTTAGACAGGAGAAGGAAATGACTGAAGAGAAAAGCTTGATTGCTCAATTAGAAGAAGAAGGCGATGTGGCAGCCGACTACCTAGAAGCGCTACTCGACATAACAGATCTTGATGGCGATATTGATATCGATGTGGAGAATGACCGGGCCGCTCTCGCAATTGCTGGGGGCAAACTAGGGCATCTTGTAGGCTCAAACGGAGAGGTTTTAGATGCTCTCCAAGAACTAACTCGGCTTGCGGTTCAAACCAGCCTTGGCGAGCGCAGCCGTTTAATGCTTGATATTGATAATTTCCGTTCCTCGAAAAAAGAGGAGCTTGCCAAACTAGCCGCCGAGGTTGCAGAAGAGGTGAAATCCACTGGTGAATCAGTGAAACTTCGCCCAATGAACGCCTTTGAGCGAAAAGTTGTACATGACACCATCCAAACCATTGGCCTAACTAGCGAGTCTGAGGGCGAAGACCCAAACCGCTGTGTAGTGGTCCTTCCAGAAGCTAAATAACCTTTCCACCCCATAACCCTAAGCGAGGGGCTATCCAGATGGTTTCACGTGAAACACTCCTTGAAAGGTACTTCCACGAGAGGGCTGCTGAAACGCTCCGATATGCAGAAATGCTCGGAACATGGGGGATAGAACGAGGCCTCATTGGCCCAAAAGAAGGTGAACGTATCTGGGATCGTCATATTGCCAATTGCCTTCCTGTTTCAACCCTCATTCCACAAGGGGCATCTGTGGTGGATATAGGCTCAGGCGCAGGCCTACCTGGAATTATTATCGCTTTAGCTCGCCCAGATACCCAGGTAACCCTGGTTGAACCCCTCCAACGAAGGGTAGATTTTCTCAATGAGGTTGTCGCAGAGCTAAAATTGACTATTACAGTGATCCGCGGGAAAGCCGAAACAACCAAAGGCTCCTTTCAAGTCGTAACTTCAAGGGCGGTGGCGCCTTTACCAAAACTTTTACCTATGGTCCGTCACTTAATCAAACCCGGAGGGTCCTTGCTGGCCATTAAAGGGGAGTCAGCCCAATCAGAAATTGACGCAACCCCACTAAATAAGCAAAAAGCGATCCTTCACACCCTCAATCTTCCTGATTTCGAAACGGCAAGGGTTATCGAGGTCCAAAAAGCCTGATTAACTACACCCATGAGCGAGGAAGTTTCACGTGAAACAACGAAAGTTGTTGGAATCCGCCGCCTCAAGGAGCCAATGCCCACCCCTATCAAAACACGGATATTTACAGTGGCTAATCAAAAGGGCGGGGTAGGCAAAACCACCACAGCCGTCAATGTCGCCGCCGCTTTAGCTATGGGCGGGCTTAAAGTCCTCGTCATTGATTTAGACCCACAAGGCAACGCCTGCACCGCACTCGGGGTAGACCGAAACACTGGTCCGGGTATGTTTGAAGTTTTAGTAGAAGATCTTCCTTTACGCGAAATAGTACAAAAAGTCGCCGGGTTCCCACACCTTGAATGTGCGCCAGCAAATCAAGAGTTAGCAGGAGCAGAAATTGCAATGGTTAATTTTGTTGCACGAGAACAAATTCTTAAGTTAGCACTTCAAGATTTTCTTGCGGAACGAGAAGCCAGCGGCGCTCGCTTTGATTATATTTTAATTGATTGCCCACCATCATTAGGTTTATTAACTGTTAATGCACTAACTGCAACGGAAGAAGTTTTAGTTCCGATTCAATGCGAGTACTACAGCCTTGAAGGAATTTCACTTCTTATGGAAACGCTAGCAAAAATCAAAAAAATGCTTAATCCATTAGTACGAGTAAGCACAATCATTCTTACAATGTTTGATTCAAGAACTCGTTTAGCAAACGATGTGGCAAACGATGTTCGAGCGCATTTTCCTAATGAACTCATTGATATACCAATACCTCGTGCAGTGCGCGTATCTGAAGCACCATCCTTTAGGCAGACGGTTATGACATACGACGCGGCCTCACCAGGAGCTATTGCATATATGCAAGTAGCGCGTGAAATTGCTGCTCGAGGTACGAGCGAAGGAAGTGCAGCATGAGTTCACCTCGTAAAGGCGGTTTAGGAAGAGGGCTTGATGCACTTATTCCTTCTACGCCAGTTACAACAGAATCAGGTGTTGTTGTTGCACAACAAGGCGAAGTTGATATCAACTCTATTTCACCAAACCCAAAACAACCACGTGAAGTTTTTGATCAGGATTTATTAAATGAACTCGCTGCCTCAATTAAAGAAGTTGGGGTATTACAACCTCCAGTTGTGCGCGATATTGGTAACGGTAAATATGAATTAATCATGGGTGAACGCAGATTGCGCGCATCAAAAATTGCGGGCCTTAAAACTATTCCCGTCATTGTTCGTGCCACAAAAGATAACGAACTATTACGAGAAGCTCTCCTTGAAAACATTCACCGCAGCCAACTCAATCCACTTGAAGAGGGAGCTGCATATCAAAACCTCCTTAACGATTTTGGTTACACACATGATGAGTTAGCAACCAAAGTAGGAAAATCTCGCCCCGCAATTTCTAACGCACTACGATTGTTAAACCTGCCAACTTCTGTCCAGCGTCGATTAGCGGCCGGAGTTTTGTCGGCCGGACACGCTCGCGCACTGTTGGCGTTAACAGATGAAAGTCAGATTGAAAAACTTGCTTCAAGAATTGTGGCTGAAGGTCTATCAGTGCGTGATGTGGAAGAAATAGTCGCAAGTGGTGGAGCTAACGTAAAAAGCACACAATCCCGTGTAAAAACACTCCCAGCACCTCGGCTGAAAGAATTAAGTGAGGCGCTCTCCGATAAGTTTGACACTCGCGTAAGTGTGGAATTGGGTAAGTCAAAAGGAAAAATTATTATTGAATTTGCCGATAAAGAGGATTTAGAAAGAATTAATAAGCTTCTTAATTAATTTCCTATCGAACGCCGATCCATCTCACTTTGAATTACCCCACCGAGTGCTTTTATGCCATCCAAAATTCTCTCAGGAGTTGGATAGCAATACGCTAAACGTAAAGACCACGACCCAAATCCATCAGCGTAAAAAGCAGTCCCAGGAACATAAGCAACCTTCGCCACAATTGCTTTAGGCATTAAAGCTTTCGTATCGATTTCTGGCGGCAAAGTAACCCAGATATAAAACCCACCGTCTGGTTTGGTCCACGTCGCTTCCTTGGGAAAATACTTATCCATAGCAGTCAACATTGTGTCGCGTCGGACTTTATATAGTTTGCAAAATGCTGCAATTTGATCGCGCCAAGGCTGATCGGCAAGATAACTAGAAATCGCAAGCTGGGCAAAATTAGAGGGACATAGTTGTGATGACTCAGATGCAATGACCAGTTTTTCCTTGAGTGATTGAGGGACTAGCGCCCAGCCAACTCGAAATCCAGGGCAGATCGTTTTTGAGAACGATCCAAGATAGATGACATTTTCTGAATCTTCTGCGCGCATTGCGTTAGGAGAAGGCTTCTCGAAACCAAGTAGGCCATATGGATTGTCTTCGACAACAAATATTCGTTCAGCCCGGCAAATCTCGAGGATTTCACTTCTGCGTTCAGCCGAAAGTGAAACTCCAGTTGGATTTTGGTAGTTAGGTATTAAATAAATAAATTTAATTTTACGACCAGATAAACGAGTCTTAGCGATAGCTTCCCGCAAACGGTCAGGAATCATTCCATTGTCGTCTAATTCAACATGAACAATAGTTGCTTCGTATTGGTGAAACGTTCCCAATGCTCCAACATAAGAAGGGGCCTCAACCAAAACGACATCACCTGGATCGATAAAAATACGAGAAATAAGATCAAGTGCTTGTTGTGAACCAGTTGTAACGATGACATCTTCAGGATGTGCTTTGATTCCCTCAAGTTCCATCACATCACATATTTGCTCACGCAGTTTTGGGTGCCCCTGACCACTTCCATATTGAAGAGCTTCCATACCGTTGGTTTTAATAAGATTACCAACTACGTTTTGCATCATATCCATCGGTAGCGCACTCAAATTAGGCATGCCGCCGGCTAAGGAGACAATTTCAGGCCGGGAAGCAACAGCGAAAAGTGATCGAATTTCAGATGGCTGCATGAATTGGGCGCGATGAGCAAAGCGCTCCTGCAGGTTTTCAGGTGCCCCCGTATGGATGCGCGTGATATCTGAACTCATCGCGTTAGTTTGCCACAGTCCATGGACTACCCGCGAACCAATAACTTACTTACGTAAGCCCGTCCGACGGAGGTCGCTTATTCGCAGCGTTCCCGTTTTCGCATCATCCTCAACAGCTAAATACAATCGCTGTATCGCAACCATAATTGACTCAACGACGGTCTCTCGAAAATCCTTGTCGGACAGTCTTTTCGCATCCCCTGGATTAGTTATATACCCCAGGTCGATTCTGACCGCAGGAGCTTTAGTTAAACGAAGAAGATCCCAGGTTTTGGCGTGAGTGCGGCAATTTAATAAATCTGTTCGAGAGCAAATCTCACGTTGAACAAGAGTCGCAAACCTTTCACCCACAACAGAATGAACACCATGGGCATCACTCCCATAATAATAAGTAGAAACGCCATGGGCAGCTTCATTCGCGTGGCTATCTATATTAAGTGAGAGCACTAGGTCGGCACCGACTTTATTCGCGGTAACAATTCTCTCCACATCAGAAGTATGAGAAGTTGAACTTCGGGTAAGAAAAACAGCAACTCCTAATGCAATAAGGCGACCTTCGAGCCTTTGGGCAATGTCAAAAGTAATTCCACTCGCTAATTCACCACAATCACTTGCCGGATCTAAAACAATTATTTTATTTGCTAGAGAAGGACCTTTGGCTGCACGAATGTTTTCTTCGCGCATTTGTTGTGGGGCGCCACCAGAAACAATTTTCATCAAACGAAGTATGGACATAACCGTAGATGGTCCACATTGCCCATCCACTTTCGCACCGACCGACTTTTGGAACTCTTTAACGGCAGCTTCAGTGAGAGTGTCAAAAATTCCATCTACACGGCCACAATTGAAACCCATCTCAACTAATCGAGTTTGTAGTTGAGCAACATCATCTCCGCGCATAGGAATCGGCAGATCCAATTTTAAAGTGCGATCACCTAGTTTCCACTTTGCCTCTTCTAAACTTCGAGACGTTGTAGCATCAACAACTCCTGTAATAATTAACCCTCGGCCCTGCTGGAAAGCTTTAACAGCAGCTTCCACAGCTTCATCAAAATCCGAAGATATAGCTTTAAGCAGGCCTAGTCGGTTAAGTGTTGCACATAATTGCGTAATAACGTCGCCAGAATCACCGATGCGCAACTCTAAAGACATTAGTTAAAGTTCCTTGAGTTAAGAAATAAACTCAGAAAGTTCTTTAAGAAGTGCAGGCTTTGGTTTTGCACCGATGATGCTTTTTACAACTTCTCCGTTGACATAAACATTGAGAGTAGGAATAGAAGTAATTCCATATTTCATTGCTATCGAAGCTTCGTCATCTGTATTTAACTTAACAATTTTAATTTTTGCTCCGTGCTCGGCTGCAATTTCTTCCAAAATTGGAGCCACGGCGCGGCAAGGACCACACCACTCAGCCCAAAAATCTACAAGGACCGGAGTTGATGACTTAAGAACTTCAGCGTCAAAATTAGCGGCTGTTACTGGTTGTGTTGCGCCCATAGTGTCTACCTTTACCTTCTCTATTTACTTTCATGTGTGGAATAAATTCTATTTGGTAACGTAATTAATGTCCTGCAAGAAAACGCTCAGCATCTAAAGCCGCCTCGCAACCAGTACCGGCTGCAGTTATTGCTTGTCGATAAGTATGGTCAACCAAGTCCCCACAAGCAAAAACACCTCTTACATTTGTTCGTGCCGAGCGGCCATCGACCTTCACATATCCCTCATCATCTAAATCCACTTGGCCTACAAGCAGTTCGCTACGAGGTAGATGGCCAATCGCTACAAATAACCCATCAAAAGTCATATCTTTCACTTCGCCGGAAACCAAATTCCTTAACTTAAGTGCGTTCATAGATTGTTCACCTAGTACATCGATAACTTCCGTGTTCCAAATAAATTCAATTTTTGGGTTTGCTTTTGCGCGATCAATCATAATTTTTGAAGCTCGCAGGGTGTCGCGACGATGTATGACTACAACTTTATCTGCGAAACGAGTTAGGAAGTTTGCTTCTTCCATAGCCGAGTCGCCACCACCAACAACTGCCACAGTCTTTTGGCGATAGAAGAAACCATCACACGTTGCACACCAAGAAACTCCGCGTCCAGAAAGGCGCTTCTCATTCTCTAAACCAATCTCTTTGTATGCAGAGCCAGTTGCCAGAATTACAGATTTTGCTTTTACAGTGTTACCAGAGCCATCTTTTAAAATCTTTATATCTCCAACAAGATTCATTTCAACAATATCGTCGGTGATCAGCTTGGTACCAAACTTCTCAGCTTGCTTGCGCATTGAATCCATTAAATCTGGCCCCATTACTCCTTCAGGGAAACCAGGAAAATTTTCTACCTCTGTGGTGTTCATTAAAGCGCCACCTGCGGTGACCGAACCTTCATAAAGAATAGGAGAGAGTTGAGCGCGGGCTGCATAAACTGCAGCGGTATATCCGGCTGGACCGGAGCCGACAATAACAACTTGCGCAACGTCATGCTCTTGCTGGTCTTTCTGAATCTGGCTCATACAAACCTGTTTACCTTATCTACGAAGTAATAAAGAGAATGCGCTTGCGACTTCTTCAATCTTAAAGACTCGAGCGGCGCCCAAGTAACCAAAACCTGTCACTAAAAGAACCACCAGGAGATGAAGAGTATTCCCCCCAGGGATAAACCTAAGGAAAAGACGCAAAGGGAGTGCTATCACTAGATAGATTCCAGCCAAGCGGGCATAGAGGCCGACAATTTCACCTATATGAATTTCAATACTGTAACGACGCAGGAGCCGGATCGTTGTCCAAGCCCCTACCAAATAACTGACAGAAAGAGCTCCAGCCAACCCGACGGTCACCCATTTTGGACCCAAACTATTGGCTAAAAAGATAGCCAGCACGCTACCAAAGATATTCATAACCAGATTGCTTAATACCTGCAGCTTCACATTTTCAAAAGCATTTAACCCACGTAATGCAATGAGATTGATACTCATTGGCATTAACCCAAGTGCAAACCCAGCCAGCACAAAACCAATGTATTGAGCGTCTCCATCTGAGATACCGAAGAAGAGTGTGCGTGTAATTAATGTTCCAAATAATAGTAAAGCGCACGCGCTAGGTACTGTAAATATTCCTACCAACCGCATAGCTCGCACAAGTTGCGCACGAAGCTGGTCGAACTTTTTATCAATCGCCAAATCAGAAAGATGTGGGAGGAGGGCGGTAACTAAAGAGATCGTAATAACAGAATGCGGTAGCAACATAATAAAATAAGCATTGCTATATGGCGTAAAACCAACACCAGTGACAATCCCTGCCTTTTCGGCATGGACTGCAGCAGAACTAGAAAGGTTAACCGTAATTAAATAACCTAATTGCGAAATTCCTGCAAACAGTATTGTCCAAGAAGCCAAATGACGTGACTTACGTAATTCATCATCTCGCCAATCAAATCGCGCCCTGATTTTGATGCGAGTTTTAATTACTACAGGAATTAAAACAGCGAACTGAATGACATAGCCAAGAGTTGTCCCAAATGCCAACCAAACTGCTTCACTATGTGAAATTGTTGCAACACTCCAATGCGGGGCACGAAGTAAGAAGTATCCAATTACTGAAATAGCTACGAGGTTGTTAGCAACCGGCGCCCACATCATTGGCCCGAATTTTCCTTTTGCATTAGTTATTTGACTCAGCAGCGCATATAAACCAATGAAGAAAATTTGAGGCAGGCAATAACGCATAATCAAAACCGTTAATTGAAATTCAGGACGTCCTACATAACTACTTGCAAACAACCGAACAAATATTGGAGCTGCAAAAATGGAGATAATTGTGAGTATTCCCAAGATCACCGTTGTCGAGGTGACTAGCTTTGAAACGAATACTGAACCGCCATCACTCTCTCGCATAGAGCGAACAAGTTGGGGTACAAAAACGGCAGTTAAAGCACCGCCCACAATTAAGTTGTAAAGAATATTTGGCATCGTATTCGCTACATTAAATACATCCCCTAAAAGCGCTGTTCCTAAAAGAGCTACTGTTAGAAGGCCGCGAATTAAACCTGTAACACGGGATGCAACTGTTCCAATTGCCATCACAGTGGAAGAACGAAGTAGTGCATCATCAGTACTCATGATGCTTTACCCTCCTTCTTATTGCTTCCCCGTCGTATCCGACGACGTGATTGAAGGATTGCAGCTCCAAAAAGGATGACCGCAGCGATGGTTGTTATCCACGTAGCGATACCGCTAATCACAGCTATTTTCAGTGGGTACGTCACTGTTTGGCCAAACGTAGCCCCACTCTTTGTTGTAAGAGTTCCAACGAAGCCTGAGTCTCCAGATGTATAGACCTTAATAGGCAC
>CAIVOW010000149.1 GCA_903907665.1 uncultured Actinomycetes bacterium
CCACTATCTCCCCACGCACCGGCCCCGAGGCCTGTTCCGCAGGGGCATAGAATGGAGTTCGTTCGCGGGCGTAGTTCAGCGGCAGAACATCAGCTTCCCAAGCTGAGAACGCGGGTTCGATTCCCGTCGCCCGCTCTCAAGCCAACTGCCACTTTCCCTTCTAAATAAAGGGGATTGAGAGTTTCCCTGGTGACTCGCACGATTCCGAGAACCTCCAATTTGAGGCGCCCGAAGGTGCCCAAAACGACTTAAGGCGCCCGCGAAGCGCCCGAAAGTAGATTCGCGAGGTCTCCTTGTTTACGTTGTCGTCGAACGCTCAATATATCGAACAAACTTTCGTCAAGATTTTAACTTGCTCAACTGTGGTCTTCCTTTTTACCATGTCATAGTCATGAGATAGTTTGATAGATGTGCCTAAACCCGCCGAGCAGGTAAAGACTAAAGACCGTCTAATCGAATACCTAATTCTTAACCCAGAAGCGACTGCACGACGGATGGCCGCTGATTTAGGAATTGATAAAACATCAATAAATTCAGTGTTATACGCAAATGACAAGACATTCGTCTCTATGGGAGATAAGCCTCCCCTTTGGTCGGTTCGATCGGCCGTGGAAGTTGATCATTTCAAGCAATTGAAAAATCCCGCTCCAACACTCCCGGGTTTCTCCAGAAAATCTGCACCTAGGAAAAAAGAACCTCCGACTGCAAAGCGCAGAGGCCACGAATTGCGGGAGGAAATTCAAGTTCTTTTAAATATGGACACTTCGACCACTGTTGAAGTTGTCCCCGATGGCCGGTCAATACATTCGTCGTCTATTTCGGAGACTGAAAATCCAAAACAAATCGTACCCAATCCTCGACCTGTTAGCGAGGAGGAGGACAATCAACAAAGCACGGCACGGACGCGGCAGCAGGAAGAGTTCCTTGACTCACAATCAGAGCAGAAATTCGATGATGCACCTGAGGAGTTATTCGATGAACTCAAGTATGAGATTGAACACCTTGTGCGGAATTTCCCCGGCATACACATCGACGAGTTGGTACTGATGTTAGACGTTGACCGTGACTCGATTTCTAGCCGTCTTCAAGGGGTTCGCTACTTGGTGATGACTGACGACAATAAGTCTGCTGAATACACGGATTCGGAATTGAGGTTTCTCGATGACATTGCCAAGGCTGCCACGCTCGCGTTCCCGCTTTCAACTGACGAGTATGACAATCTCGTACGTCGCGGTTTCGTCAAAGGTGTCACATCCGTGCGCATTGGGCAAGTCTTCGGATCATGGAGGGCAGCCTGTGAGCTTGCCGGCGTGGAGGCGCCTTCCCCGTTACGACAGAACTACGAACGCCGGTGGAGTGAGCGTGAACTGGCCGAGGCGGTTGCCCGCTATCTCTCAGAACCCGAATTTAGAGGTGCTAATCACCGTTACGAAGAGTGGCGGAAACGCAATCTGAATACGGATGAGATTCCATCCTCAGGGACATTAAAAAATTACCTAGGCCGGTCATGGCCGACCGTCCGTAATCGTGGACTTTTGATTATGCGGGAGCAGTGGCTCTCAATTCAGGAGAATGAAAATAATGGATGAGATGACAAGACTCGCCGCGGTACTGGCAGAAGACATTAGGGACCATGATTCGTTGAAATCAGTACTCGAATCTGGTCGGCAGATTGCTAACGAGTTAGAGACACGAGGTCTTCGCAATAAGCCCACTGGACTAGCTCTTGGGTATGTGCAATCCGGTAAGACGACAGCGATGACTGCACTGGCGGCAGAATGCGCTGATCGCGGATACAACATTGTGATTGCACTGCTCGGTGTAACAAATCTCCTCTTGAGTCAGAACACTTCACGCCTTGTTGAAAAACTTGGAATCGACGATCGTAACGATTACAGATGGGTAACAGTTTCGAACCCCAAAGGCGCATCGGCCGCTCATGACATTGAGGACTGGGTATCCAAGGGACGAACGGTACTAATCCCTGTCCTAAAAAATGCCCAGCGAATCAATGGTGTTGCTGAGACACTTGAGCAAATTCCACTTATTGGGAACATGAATTGTCTAGTGATAGACGATGAGGCTGATCAAGCATCATTGAATACGCTCGTGCGCTCCGGCGACGAAAGCAAGGTTTACTCATCAATCGACCGTCTCCGGGGCGTGCTTACTTCACACGGATTCGTGCAGTTCACCGCAACTCCTTATGCACCCCTCCTACTCGACCCATCAGACACGCTCTTTCCCCAATTCGTTTCCTTTCTTGAGCCTGGAAAGGGCTACACCGGCGGCCGCGAATTCTTTATGGACCATGCTGAGACTGCCATCAGATACATTCCAGCAGCCGACGAGCAGGGGTCAAAACTACCAATTGAGCTACCCGCTAGCTTGACGTCAGCACTCTGGAATTTCGTTATTGGATCAGCAATTCTTGATGCTTCAATCGAAGCTTCGCGACCAATCAGCATGCTGATTCACCCAAGTTCTCGGAAAGATGCTCAAGATCGTTACAGCTTTTTAATCGCAAGGCGGCTCGCGGAGTTAGCCACAGTTGCCAACAGCGCTACAGGTCTTGAAGATTTGGGCCCAATTGCCTCCGCGGAATACCAAAGGCTTCTACGCAACGGTGCGGCAGAACTGTCTGAATCGAAAGTTTTGGAAGGCGTTCGATACGTCTTAAGCGAAGTAAAGACTTGGCTCTTGCACTCAGCCACTGCAGTCAAGCAAGTCAATTGGAACCTATCCCCATTTCACATTTTGATTGGCGGGAACAAGCTTGATCGAGGTTTCACAGTTGAAGGATTAACCGTGACGTACATGAATCGCCCCTCATCCGACCAGGTCGACACAATCGAGCAAAGAGCCCGTGCATTCGGATATCGCGCCGAATTCCTGCCATATTGCCAATTCTTTTCTAGCGCTCGAACCATAAAGATGCTTCGAGAAGTTGTGGTAACGGAGTACGACTTACGGTCTCGACTCCTTGATGCAGTCGAGTCAGGGCTTTCAATTGCCGATTGGTCTCAGGAAATCGGACTCTTACTACCCGTGGGATCTAAACCCACTCGAGACAATGTGGTTCAAGGACTGACCCGTACTTCCACAGGATGGCGGCAATGGCGTCGTCCTGTTTTCGATATTCGTGCAATTGGGGAAAATTGGAGTGCTGCTGAGTCTCTCGGCCTCCTTAGTGCTCCAGTAATCAATTATCAAAGACTTCAGTTTCGTACTTTGAACGTGCAGATGGCAGAGGCCCTGACATTTCTGTCGAATTGGTCATTCGGCGATGGTGTAAGCAGATGGGAATTTGATGAATGGATACGCCTTATTGAGCGACAGGCTCCGCATCAAGATGAAGTAACAATCATCTTGATGGAACAAGATGCCGGCAACCCCAACCCTATGGCTCGAACTCGAACAGCGCTACCGGAGGAGGGTTACATAAACCTTTTTCAAGGTAGGGACTTAAAGCCTCAAAATGATGGGAGCCAATACCCCGGCGACCGTGAAATCTGGCCGATACTAGACAATCCTTCAAATGTACTAATTCAGATTCATCGCGTAACACCTAAAGATTTAGTAAATCAACAAATGCTCACACCCGCTATCTATCTTGGCGACCGTGGTGTTATAAGAAAAGGAATCAATCATGACTAATCAAAATATTGACCGACTCGGAGAGCTGATTCAGTTACCAATTTCTGCACTCCGCCTTGACGGCCAGAATCCTCGTCTGCCTCCTAGTCAGCACGGCAAGGATCAAGCCAACCTTGCAATTGTCATGGAGATGGGATTTGACGCCTACACCGTTGCTGAAAATATTGCACGATTCGGCTACTTTTCCAGCGAACCACTCATCGCAGTGCCAGAGGGTGACGGAACATATTGCGTTGTTGAAGGGAATCGTCGACTAACCGCTCTCCTGGGGTTAACCGACGCATCGATCCGTAGTGAATTCGCTACTCCAGGTCGCTGGGCTGACTTAGCCAGCCAGTCAACCCTTGATAGTTCAACTCTCGTTCCGGTTGTGGTTGCACCCAACCGCCAGGCAGTAACGCCGGTTATTGGCTGGCGACATGTCAGTGGAATTCTTCAGTGGGAGCCGTTTGCTCAAGCTCGCTATGTTGCCTCTCTAATTGATGGTCAAAAATTGTCCTACGACGAAGTCGCCCAACTTATTGGAAAGAAGAAGACTGATGTCGCGGCTCTCTACAGAGACCAAGCAATAGCAGATCAAGCCAAATCGATGGGCATCGACACGGGAAGCCTGGAACAGTCTTTCTCATTACTAACTGTCGCTATGACTTCACCAAAGATTCGTGAGTTCGTTGGTGCGCCACTTGGAGGTTCCTACTCACCCGGTACTAAGCCAATTCCGACAAATAAGCGTGACTCGCTTGAAGAAGTACTCGGCTATATCTATGGGAATGGTGAGGAGCCACCAAAAATCACAGACTCGCGCCAAATTAGCGCACTAGGTAACGTCATTGCCGAACCAGCTGGCCTGAAGGCCCTTCGAGACGGCGAAACACTCGAACAAGCCAAACAAAGGATTGCCGATAATGGAGTGGACCCTCGTGAGCGCTTACTGAAGCGACTGCGAACTGCGAGGAATTCCCTCGTCGCGGCATTTGAGGACTACTCAGAATTTGCTACAGACGATGAAGTGATTGAAATCTTTGGTGAAATACTTGAGTTACTGAGCGATGTGGATTCAGGCAACTAGACCTCATGCTGACGACATTTGCTGCTGATCTTGTCGAAACGTATTTGCTTGCTGTCGACGATCGAGCATTGGGATTCCAGCAAATCGAAGAGATGGCAGCACGCCTCGACGGTGAATTTAGTTTCAGCGTCGCTGTCGCTGTCAATCACATGCGGGCACGGCAAAAGTTATTAGGTGACCTTTACCCTTTCGAAGTCCATCCATTCGCAGTCAAAAAGCATGCCAGCGCTGAAACCTCGCCTTACGTAACTCTGCTAACGCTGAGCCCCGAAGGACTATCACGAAAGCTATTCGATGTCAGGGCAATTGAAAAGGCGGCGGTGGAATTCGAGCGACTCATAGCGGTCGCTATAAGAGGACTTTCAGGCACTGGTTCAGAATCAATCCGATTTGGCTGGCCATCTGAGGTAGGCAGACCAATGGAATTCCCTGAAGCGATGTCCTGGCTTAGTAACTTGATGGGCATTCGACTCGGACGAGGATTCCGTCCGCCTCGTCGCAAAGATGGTGGTGTAGACATCATTTCGTGGCGTAAATTTCAAGATGGTAAATCTGCTTTTCCAATATTCCTCGTTCAGTGCACAATTCAAAGCGACCTTCTCAAAAAGGCAGATGACATTGATCTTCGGAATTGGGCCTATTGGTTGGATTTTTCTCGAGACCCCCAGCCAGTTTTGGCAGTGCCTCACGAGATTTCTGGTCAGGACGAAACGTGGAACGAATTGGGTCTTAAGTGTCTCGTCTTAGATCGACCACGAATCCTTGAGCTTCTAAGGGATGCAACTAATGCGGGCCATATCTACACCAACGACAACTCTCGACTCCTAGCCGAGGCACGCACCTTTGTGGAGTCGCGATGAATAAGTCAGAACTCAACAATGAGATTGCACGACTACTAGGTGTAACCCCACCAAGAATGTCCACAGGTTCAACAGAGTCCAAAGAACTTTTCCTCGCTATCAACGAGGTTCTCGGACTCGGCCTGAACGTGAAACTCAGTAAGCCTGCGATGGCTCGTGAGATTTCCGAGATTGGTGGGTTCGGCTGGAATCCAAGTTGCGAGTCACGTGGGAGTACGGTAACTGCCGAAGGCCTCAATCACGTACTTGAGGCTGTACGCGTGCTTATCCGAAGATAAAAGTTTCCTACTGGACGTAACAATCATCGTAATCGGGATTACCAAGCAGGAGAATGCTGCGATGAGTCCATCATCTCGGGTAGCCCTAACGACTATTTGTGCCTCATCGATACTAAGACTGCGTCCGGATTGCATGGAGCTTCCTTGATGGCTCGATAGAGCCCCGGTGACGCAGCCTTTAACTCTGACTCAAAAACTTTAAGGCTGTGCTTCAAGGCGTACCAAATTGCACCAACCGACACGCCATTACCAAGTTGCTTATACGAGAGTCGATCAGGCTGCCCCCCAAAATCAAACCAATCAGGAAGACCTTGGAGCCGAGCAGCCTCTCGCACCGAGAGAAAACGACTCTTATCGTAAACAAACGATGTTTGAGTAATCGCAACGAGTGCCGGTACATAATCAGCGCGCTTCACTCGAATTCCAGATGGCCTCATGTGAATAATGGTCGATTTCAAACTCCGCAAACTACCAGCTTGCCATTCAAATTTGCGTCGTGAGGGCGGGAAATTGTCAGTGTAGAAACCCCATTTGTCAGCCCACGAATCAATGAGGTCTTTATTTTCAACGTAGAAAATGGAATTCTTTATGAGAAAATTTCGCTTCCAGGTTGGTAGCTCGACATCCAGTAATGTCTCATCAATCTCTCTCCATTCATCCCCCCAGAGGGGAAAGCCTGGCAGCCGACCACCCTGCGTTCGAAGGCTCATTTGTCTTACGAAATCGTCCCATGCACTCAGCCAATGCTGTTGTTGTTCCGTCAATTTGAGCGACGGGCTCCTGAGGTGCTTCTCAAGCGGTAAGTCGTGATTCAAGTTCCAATCTGTCGAATTCCAGCCTTCAACTACTCGAGCAGGCGTGCATAATTTGTCAACAGATTTATCCTCTCCTGATGTCCGCACCGCGACAATAAAGACACGGTCTCGAGCGTGTGGCCTGCCTCCCAGTTCTCGCGGAATTCTGTGAGGAGAGAGGATCCAGGGGTGTTCCGACACCCGATAGCCCGACTCTCTCAGACTTCGGATAATTGTGTCCCATTCATGTCTGTGGCGAGGTCCGACGAGATTGCGTACATTCTCGAGGAGAATCAGCGTAGGCGTACGAGCCTGAATAATTTTTAGGATATTCCAGTAGAGAGTGCCCCTAGTTTCATCCATGCCTCTTTGGGCGCCAGATTTTGAAAATGGTTGGCAAGGAAATCCGCCTACCAGCACGTCATGTTCTGGAACATTCATAACGTCGGCGTTCGCATCCTCGGTGATATCACCGCGAGGATTAATTCCCCAATTCAATTCGTAAACGCTACTTGCAGCCTCGTCGATTTCACTCGCGTAGACACATTGGCCCCCAAGCGCCTCTAGGGCTGCATGAAAGCCACCGATACCTGCAAATAAATCTACGTAGGTGAATTTTGAGGCAGTCACAGCGTCAGCTTACCGCGTGTTTGAGGCAGACTCGAACGGCGTTGAAACACCGTCATTATTCATCGCCAAATTTGTTGTCCTGATTCAAATTTCATTCTGCGATGCACCTATGTGGAGAGATGGAATTGGCGCAGACTCCTTAACATGATCCAAATCCGTAAGCCAGTTCATTCTTAGAATCTTCACACCTCCCGTAGGCGAAGGTATATTTCTCCAGTCGTAAAAACGAATCAATTGGTCGTTACCCTCAACTGTAAACCGATATTCGCCAGCAAATTCAGATGGCATCCCAATTGTCTCAAGAGAAATCCGGCGAATTTTTTGCAAACTCGTGGTTGTTACTCGGCGGGCAACGGCATCAATCAAATCACCTAACGTGATACCAGAATGACTTCGCTGCACAAGTACCGATGCAATTTGTAGTTCAAAACCCTGTGTGGGTGGTATTTGAGTTGAACTGAAATAATGCTGTCGACCAGGCTTTGTTGAAGATTTGACTTCGAGCAATTGCGACCCCCAGCGAAAATCGTAAGAGTCAGAGACATTTTCATGCCAGCCAGCAACGAGCGAATCAGGGGACTCGGATTTAGCGATCAAAAGCAACTCACCGATGAGCCCTGTTATGACATCGAGGTCGACGCTCTTGACAAAATGGGCTTCAAGGAAGCGGGCAACCGCCGCGATGCTCGCACCGAGTGAAACCTGACCTCGGGCGCCCCATGCAATTTGCACGAGGCTTAGAGTAATGATTGCGAGCATCTCAAGCTCCTCAGAGTCAAGGTCACTCTTTGATATTGAAACGATGCCAGCAGAAATCTCTCTATCTAATTCCGGAACGAACACAGTGGTCTTCGGAAGATAGACAAGACGTTTTCCGTGGATTTCATTCGCTCCTGGATCAGGTGGTACCAGAACCGAAATTGACCTAGTCGTAGACCCAACTCCTACAACGTCAATTTCGCTGATGAGCGATATCGGAATGCCGGAAGACGCTGAATCATTGCGCAACAGAGCATCTCGAATGTCCTCGATACCCCACCTAGTCACGAAGGGTCAATCTCAATAGAACGGTCAGCCCAGTAGGCGACTGCATTCTTCTTCCCAGTCAGGACAAACAGCGAAGGGGCAAATCCGACAGGCGTTTCGTCTTCCAATGGACTCATGAGTTTGAAAAGTGACAAAAAAATCACGGGAACACGTTCCGCTGAATTGCCATTTTCCTCTTCCCTTATTGCAACCAGCTTTCTCTGGCTGTCTCCGACTGGCGGGACCATTTTGGCTCCTGTCCACCAACCGGAAGATGTCTTTTTTTGGAGAAATGCAGATTCCCAGCTTTCTGCATCTGGGCCCTGTGCCAGATGCCTATCTGTTTGCACCGTACGTTCGAACAGACGTTGGGCGTAGGGAAACTCGCCCGCCAAGAGTTGCCTCATCAATTCGAGGTCGCTCTCAAGTATTGCCACATCTACCTGCTTCGAAAAACCCAAGTTGAGATCTAGGTCAACGATTCGATAAGCATCGTCAAACAATGTTACGAAATCATCTCGCAAGTTTGCCTCGGAACCTGCAAGAACGAATGATGAAACAGTCGATCGTACTTTCTCGAACGGAATATTTGATACTAAGTAATCCTGGGCCGGTGCCCTACGACTAGAAACGTTGTACGTATGCGAGTTTGCGAAGATCGATTCTGACGTCTCGACAATAAGCGAGACGTTAGACCTTGCGGCATTTGGATCAACCAAGTGATTACTTTGAAACATAACTTGTCCCCGCTTTGCAGTTCGAACAAGATCTCTCCCGATGACTCCTCGTTTGGTGGGATTCAGGTCCGCACTAGCCGGTTGGTAGTAGGGCACCCGAGGCGGACGCTTGATTAAGTCCCTGCCTTCTTTGTCCCACGTCTCCGCAAGGTGATTGATGACATGGCCGATAGCCGCAACATCGAGGTATCGCATCCACAGGGTCTTCGGAAGCCACAGAGTAGTCATGTCTGAGTACCTTGTGCGATAGCCACAAAACCGCATTTGCTGATATATGGTATCGAACTGCATTTGACTTGCCGTGCGGGTGATGAATGTTGTGACAAGCTGAGGGATAGTCACACCGCGGCCCAGAATTTCACCGCCAACCAGAATCATGTAACGCTGTGAGTCCCACTCAACATCAACTGGCAACTGGTCGTCCTTCAAGGAATTTATGACTCTTATTTCACAACTATTAGAAACGTCCTGCGCTAACTTCAAAATCCATTCTTCGGGAAGTTCAGATGGCAGCTTGTGAGAGTAGTCACCAGTCCGCTTAAGAATCTCTTGCCATGCAATTGCGAGCTCGCCGTGAACAAAATCGCTCGTGGGCATCTCGGCACCACCACCGAGGAGTTTTGTAATGTCGGCGACTTGCTTACTGATTCGTTCATGCAACTCCTTGTGCATGTTCTTCTTTGATGATGGATGCACAAGCATGTGCACTCCATCGGACTGGGGATAGCGCTTGCCGAGAAATCTCGCGTCTGCGCCATAGAAAGAGTCAGGGCTTTGCTTGCGGATAAGTCCGCATAAGAAAAAATCGATGAGCGCTTCTCGCATTGCAACATCTTCACGTTGAATGTAGTTGGCGAGTTCCTCCGCGCTCTCCTTTTTTTCAGAGTCTTCAATTTGATGGACGTTCAAAGCTCGATAACGAGATTTGACTACAGCTTCGATTCCAAAGTACTGCGAACCTTGTCCGATACAGCTTACTAATCGAGGACGAAGTGCACCGGCTTTAGGCGATAGCAAAATTGCCTGGGGTGTTGCCGTGTACGACAGTAGGCAATTCTTAACAGTCAGGCCTTCATCAACGTCCGGGCTCACTATTTCAGACATAATTCGGTGAATCGTCGTAATCACCCCCTTTGACTCTCCGGCGTTTTGTGAGGCTTGATCCGCTTCATCGTCAATGAGTACAACTGTGAGCGCATCCCCGATTCCGCTTTCTTTCTGGAGGTTTCGGATTAGTTCCTTGACTCCAACTACGCGAGAAGGGTGTTGCAAAACAGTGACCACTACCAGCGGGGGTGGCGGAAGAAGCATTGCGCCGATTTCACCTGCTCGAAGATTTTTCCAATACTTGATGCGATTCTTAAGGGCATCACTCAATATCGCAAAATCCGACCAACCCTTTTCTAGCTTCTTCGTCGTTGGAGCTTCAAAGACCCTCACCGGCTTGGGATCAATAGTTTCTAAATCACTCTTCAGGCGTGTGAAAGTTTGATTCGCGAGAGCATCAGTCATTCCCGCAAATATCACAACAAGATTGGCACGCTCGACGCTTGCAAGCGCAGCAATAACTCCAAACATGTGAGCCGTTTTACCGCTCTGCACCTTGCCGAGAACGAGCTGCGAGTCATGCATGATGGAGGGTGATTCTAAGAAGTCATTTGTGCGTTCAACGACTTTAAGGACATCCAATTTAGTTCTTTCGATGTCCATTTTTGCAATTTGTTCACCTTGCATCAGCGCAGATGATGCTAGTCGACGATCTAGATATTCATCTAGTGGCTTCCGAGTTGCCAATCGAACATGAACAATTTCATCCGTCATTTGATTCTCCTAAGCGTCTAAACCAATCATTCGCTTTACTCCGCACCCTGTCGACCTGAAGACCATCTGTGAAAACCTCTGCGATGGAAAACCCTAGCATGATTCGGATAAATAGGCGTAGGTTGGATCCTACAATTGGGGGTAGTGACTGAAACGCCGAAGAGTCGGGATTTACGACAATTGTGTGCTGCAGCACATCGTGGTCACTCGATATTGACAATACGGATGCAACAGGATTTCTTGAAATGAAAAACTTAAATGTATGTTGATGATTTTCTTCATCTTGAATCGTAAAAGCTTTATAAAATCGGTCCTCAAGAATTTCAGTATCTGCTTCTCTATTTAAGATGGGTTCAGGTTCGTTGTGATTCAATTCGAATTTTGTTGTTGAGTCGATTGTAATTTCGACCTCATTTTCGATTGCGGTCTTATCGTCGTCGTCCAAATCTCGAATTTTGCGTCTCTTGACCCTCTTGGCCTGCGCTATAAAGTCAGTTTCGGTGCGAATCTCCTTCTCAATCAAATTAAGAAATTCAGACTCCTCATCGTCAGACCAAACTACCGAATCTGTTGTTATTGATTTTCCGAAAGCGCTGACGTCAAATTCCCCAACCAGACTAAGGTCTACCGCGGATCCTCTTTGACCAAAAATTTGTCTCGGGCGGTACGCGCCGCGCGCCATCACTTCTGAGTCAGAACTTTCCTTCTCACTCGGCGTGGCGCCAGAAATTGCTTTGCCTCGATACGACAAGACAAATCCGGACTGATCTCGGCTAAGTTTCTCGAGCAGTCCAACCCAACCGGTCACAATTTTTCCGTTTTCAAGTTCAGCCTTGACGCTTTTGTGCCATCTCACCGCTGGGTCTAGTCGTCCTGGGGCGCCTTCTTTAGGCCAGATTGGACTCACCAGTAACGCGGGCTGCACATACTCGAGAAGTTCCCCATGAAGGAAAATTCGGACCGGTCCTCCGATATTGGCAAGCAGTGGGCCACCGGTGTCACTATTGGAAATGAAGTTTCGATAGATCGCTGGCAATATCACCTTCAAGCTATTGATGGATCGCTGTGTTGGCATTCCGCGCCAGAGATTCCGACAAATAATCTTGCTTCCGACTGACTCGCTTTGAAAAGCTAGGTCTCTGATTTCTACCAAGTTGTTGGTTTCGAGTTCATCCAAGTCCATTCTCAAGGAATAATGTGCTTGGTCCTGAATTGAAGTGGTCTCAATCTCCAGTGTCTGCCCAAGCCAAAAAGCAGCAGCTTTCATACCGACGCCATGAAGACTCAGGCCCTCATCTATTTTTGGAGGAGGTACAGAGACTCTCAGTGCTCGATTGATGTCGACCCGAGCAATTCCTCCAGCATTGTCTTGAATGGTTAGTAAATTGTTTTTCTCGTCCCAATCAATCCGAATCTCCAACCGATATTTCGAGCCATAGAAGTCAAGTAGCTGGCTGCGATGAAATATCGCCGAAGTAATACTGTTGTCAATAAATTCACCCAATGCATAAGGCAGTGTGAAACTCAAATTCCTAAAGAGTTTTAGGGCACCGATCCTCGGAGTCACATCGACGTGATCCCCATCAAAGCGGTTAGCGCCTGATTTCGCTTGCAACACCTGGACTGCGAGCAACACCCTCTCTAGCCCAATTCGGGTTACAGTACCACCTCCATTTGAGGCAGTGGATGTTGAGTCGCAATCATCTGTCCAAGTGAGTCCCGCATGAGAAACAATCAACTTTGCGAGCTCAGTCTTTGTGAGATTCCCCTCGAAGGGCAGTTCGAGGGAGTCCGCAATCGCATCGAAAAACTCTCTTGGCTCAGTGCTGCCGGCTCCTAGCAAAAATTGACTAACGCCGAGAAGTTTTGAGATTTCGTTTACAAGGTCCTGTTTAGTCGTCATGAATCCTCCTTCAGATTGGATGAAACTGAGACAGCGCTTAGAATTGCATAGTTAGCACTTAAGACTGGTGCGGATGAAAATTGATACATCGACTGTTCATCACCTGTGATTAACTCGATGTTGAGTGATTCTAGGAGGGCAACCAAATCATCGGACGGACAATCTGGAAGGAGAATCGCCGGTGTGGCGACTACGCCACCGCGATTCAACAGGTTCTTATAGTCAAGAACCTGTCCAATTGCCTGCCTAACGAAGTCTCGACCCGAACTGGCCTTAGCTTCAATCACGTACGGCGGTTCTTGAATGTAAAAATCAGGCCTAACTGATCCAGTTGAACCAGGTGTCGAGATACTTACATTGAAGATTTCAACTCCTGATTGAACCAAGAATTCGCCAAAGTATTTCTGCATCTGATGCTCTCGCTGATTGACTCGCATGTTTGTCGTGGGCAAATATTTTTTGTTGAGATCATCTGTTGTTGGAGCGCTCCAAACAGATTGCGAAACCGTCACCAAGAGATTTTTGGGTAGAAGTGGTCGTATCGTGCGCCCAACGGGTGTCAAACTGAATACAAACACTTTTCTTTCATTCCCGTTCTCGTCAGGGGCTACTTCCGTCTCGTACGGCGGAGACCCGAGACAGAACTCACCAAAATAAACATACGGCTGACCGTCTCCCGTAGTCATAAACAGATGAATTGGGAGCAGGGAAGTTACTGTCTCCAGCAACTTTTTGTTGTTTTTAGTGAGCTTCTGATCACCGATTTTCCCTTGTCCGGTGAAATGGAAGTCACCATTCACATCGAAACCCTCCCAGACGTCGTATCCAAATCGTTTCCCACCATCCGGATTATGGAAAATCATGAAGGCATCTCCGTCCAAGCAAGAAGTCATTCCATGCCGAAAAGAGCCGCCAACAGCTTCATGGATTTCACTCCGCATTACGGAGTCTCCTGATTGAAATGGAAACAATGCCATAAAGGCTCCCTCTAGATAGATAGATGGAAAGGTTACGACACCTCAGTGCATTCAGCCTGAGGTTCTAGGAAGTCCCTTGGCCCGACGGGCGTGAAGCGTTCCGGAAAGGTCCTTGTTCGGTCGGCAATAGTCCACAGTCAGGCTGATAAATGATAGGCACTATTTTGTATATCAGGGCTAAAACTATGAGACAGTTCTATTTCAGCCGACGCAAAATCACGAATCGAGGTACTTGAGTATCTGGGAAGTTCATACACCGTCACCACAACCAATCCGTAAATACTGTAAATATGACGGGTAAGTATCGAGCCACTTCATAAAGGTGATGAGGGAGCTACGTTTCGGATACAGGCCAGCCACAGTGGCGCTATCCCCTTCTTGGAGAGCACCATTTTGGACGCTCAAAGTTGCCTGCGAGTCCATTCGACTCGAGGAGTTGTGCCGCACCAAGGAGATCATCTTCGCATCCTTTTCTTGCAATCAACACTAAGCCAACCGGCAAGTCATCAATAGTTGTGAATGGAATTGTCAATGAGGGCCAACCGACGATGGAACTCATCGAATCCAAAAACGAGTGGTAGCGATACGCAGGACGTTTGTACCGCCGCGAAGTGTCTAACTTTTCAGCTGGCCCATATGCGATTGCAAGCAATACATTGTTTACTCCGAGAATTTCTTCGAGGAAGTCTTCAAAATACTTCTCCGACCGGAAACGCTCCAACTCAATATCGATAGGCTCAGCACAAAGTGCCAAAGCAAATTGATCACAGGGAGCCGGTTCCACTCCACCATCCACACCCAGCACTAGAACTTGAGAAGCTTCCACGATTTCATGCAGCGACTGCCAGCGAGCGCCATCGCGCCGGCCAAGATAGCCCCCTAGGTCACGGACTAGTTCGGCCGTGAGAATGTTTGCGATTCTCCCATATTCTGCCTCCTCGATTTCTGGGATATCCGCATTAGCGCAACCAATTTCCGCAAGTTCAACACAGAATCTCTCATACTTCTGTAACAGTTCTTCGTCCGACTGATCGACCTTGCCAAGATCCCTATCGTGTCCTGCGCAGACACTCACGTTGTTGTTCGGCTGGATTTCACGCTCTACGAGCACTGACATAACCGTTTTGAGATCGCTGAGGTTTCGTGCGAACACACCTGGGACATCCTGAGTCGTGCTGTAGGGGACAATCCCTGTATTTGGAACCAATCCTCTGGTGGCCTTCATGGCGAAAACACCGCAGTGCGAAGCCGGCATCGAAAGGGACCCCATGGTTTCGGTACCGATTGCTATAGGCGCATACCCAGCTGCGACAGCTGCAGCACAACCAGAAGATGATGTTCCTGCTGATCGGTCGAGAGCCCATGGATTTCCGGTCAACCCACCTCTAGTGGACTCTCCATCCTCTAATCCTTGCGAACTCGCAGCAGCCCACTCTGTCATATTGGCGCTAGCCAGAGGGACTGCGCCGGAAGCCCTAAGGCGCTCCACAACAACCGCATCTGTAGCGGCGGGTCTCATGAAGCCGTTACTCCCTGCGGCAGCGAGCCATCCTCTTACCTCAATGTTGTCTTTGAAAATTACTGGTATCCCAAAAAGTGGCTTTTCACTGATGTCCAAATGTTCAATGGGTGAATCGATAATGCCATGATCGATTTCGATTACGGCGTGCAGGTCAATGTTTTCTTCATCTTCAATTTCTTCGATTCGAGTGCGGAGTTGATCAAACAGTTCCGCTGGCGTTAGAGAGCCTTGATGATATGAATTGTGAATATCAGCAATCGATAAATAACCAATTTCAGAAGACGCTCTATGGGGTTCACTTCGCAAAATTTTTTGCATAATCACTCTGAATCGCGACGGGTTTTCCGGAGACTAAATCGTTTCCAAAACGGCCAGACTTTCTGACTCGTTGGATTCATAGTAGGCGGCTTCGAACTCGGCGGGAGGCACGTAGTCCAGTGCCTCGTGAATTCGCCGGTTATTGAACC
>CAIVOW010000150.1 GCA_903907665.1 uncultured Actinomycetes bacterium
GTCAAGCCGTGACTTTTGAAGTCGTACAAGGCCCAAAGGGTCCACAGGCTGACGCAGTTAACCCTGCTTAATCAACCATTAATAAAAAGGCCCGCTAGCAATAGCGGGTTTTTTTATGCCTTAAAATTAGTGAGAAGAGTTAGTAACCAACTTGCTTTGGAATAGTCCCGATCTTTTTCTCTAGAGAAGCGACAGCTTTTGCCGGTGATACATCTTTACCGGCCTTCCAAGCATCTAAATATTTCCAGGGATATAACTCTCCGCGCCTGACCCACCAGATACCTGCCGGCGTCGGCCAAGAAATTCCGAAGTGAACATGTGGCGCTGTACCTTTTGCATCCCCCGATGCGCCAAGTTTTCCAATCAAATCACCAGCATTTACTCGCAACCCGTTAACCATCTCGGTTGGAATAAAAGAAAGGTGTGATCCGTAATAGCGCACCCCATCATCACCAATCATAGAGATCGATAAGCCACCACGATCAGCCCCTAAATTTGTTTTCCAAGTAAAACGATCTACCCGATTTACTTCATCGATTACGCCAGAAGTTGGGGCAACAAAAGCACATCCAAGCTTGCCCAAAATATCGGTTGCCGGATAATCATGATGGGACCTCGCATAAGTTGTCTTACATCCTTCAATTGGGAAAATATACTTAGGTGATGCATGCGCCATCGGTGTTAACCCAAATAGCGCTCCAAAGAGCAATACCCAAAGAAAGAGGCGAGAATTTTTTATTTTAGACTCCGTAAAAGCGCACGTGCTCCGTCGTTACGTAGAATTTCAAGAGCAGCTAAATACTGCGCCATAAACACTTTGTTCTCAGCCAAGTCGCCAAAAATAGAGGTCACTTTCAAAAAGGCTCCTGGTGAATTGCGTTCAGCGTTTGCTGCCGCCATAACTTCTGCTTTCTTAGGATCAATAACGTTTATGACGGCGCCTTTCTCGTCTATGCCCTGGGCATAACGCGACCAACTTGCGATTACGGCAGCACAAATAGGAGTCGAACCACCCAATTTAATTTGATCAAGCACGACTGGTAACACAAATTTTGGAATTCGATCTGAAGTTTCAGCACAAATTCGCGCAAGTTGATCTTGAATCTGAGGATTACCAAAGCGATCGATTACGATCCGTCCCCACTCTTTTAGATCAAAACCGGGGACAGGTGCAAGAGTCGGTACTGCTTCTTCATCAATGTAGCGAATCAGTAAATCATTGATATCTGGGTCGTGGATTGCTTCGTGAACATAAGTATGGCCAAGTAAATGGCCAAAGAAACAAAGTGCTTGGTGGGTGCCATTGGCCAAACGCAACTTCATTAACTCATAAGGAAGTACATCTGGAACCATTGTTACACCAACTTTTTCAAAATCTGGACGGCCATTTGCAAAGTTATCTTCAAGAATCCAAAGAGTGTACGGTTCGCAAGCAACGGGCCAGGCATCTTCTAATCCATAAGTATTTTTGATGTAATCACGATCTTCATCTTTTGTCCCTGGTGTAACTCGATCAACCATGGAATTTGGAAAAGTCATATTCTCTTCAATCCATGGCAGAAGGTCGGGTGCAACTTTGCTGGCAAACCCGACTACAGCGTTGCGAGCGACTTCACCATTATGCGGAATATTGTCACACGACATCAAAGTAACTTTGCCTGCACCATTATCACGGCGTTGGCGAAGTGCCTGAATTAAAATACCGAGCCAAGATTGAGAAGACTTTGGATCTGCTAAATCAGCCTCAATTAATTTGTCGCCAGCTCCACTAAATTTGCCCGTAACCGAATCGAGCCCATAGCCACCCTCGGTTATTGTAAGTGAAATTATTTTGGTATCTGCATTAGCTAGGCGCGCAATAACTGGCTCACCATTTGAAGTTGCATGATCAATACCAATTATTGAACCGACCACCGATGTTGTTGCTGTGCCATCAGCAAACTTTTCGGTGAGCGTATATAAACAATCTTGCGGAACGAGAGCCTCACTAACAGCATTTGATAATGAGCCGATCCCAACACCCCAGATTGCCCAATCTGAATTTGCCTCAGAATTTAATAATTGATCTAAATACTTAGCCAGGTGGGCACGATGAAAATGTCCAACACCAAAATGAACTACCTTGGGCGAAAGTTTTAACCGGTCATAGCCTGGAACTGGAAGGGCCTGTGGTAATGATCCAACCGTTGCATTCGAAAGTTTCATAGAATCCGCCTCATCATGGATAGGAAAACTCAGATTAGATAATCTTATTGGATTAGGACTTTCGAAGATAGGAACTTTTCCACCAACCTAAATGTGTTAATCTCGCCTATTCCTAGGCGCTTTTAGCGCACCGGGGCGGTAGCTCAGTTGGTTAGAGCCCCGAACTCATAATTCGGTAGTCGTCGGTTCGAGCCCGACCCGCCCCACCAAGGTCTTAATCTATAATTTTGATGGATAAATCAGCGCGCAAGTAATCATTCTCAACCGCTTTTGCATTGTTCTCATCAGTTCCAAGCGCCCAATCAGTTGCCTGCTGCAAGCTCATGCCATGTTTCATATGGCGAGTTATTAACCGCTCTTGTCTTGCCTTGCTATCTAGATGCACAAACCAACCTTGATCTAAAAGAGGTGAGAGCTTTGGCCAGCTGCCATATTGGGAAAACAAAAAAGTACCCTCAGCTAATATCAATGGGGTATGAATATCTATTGGAATTGCACTTCCAATTGATTCATCTATATCTCGATCAAAATCTGGGGCATGTATTACTGCTTCGGTTTGATTCTTAAGCCGAGTAAGAAGATTTATATAACCATCTGCATCAAAAGTATCCCAGGCACCTTTACGATCTCGCCGGTTGTAGTTAATCAGTGTGGCATTAGAAAGATGAAAGCCATCCATTGGAGCAATTACTACTGAGCCTACTGGTAGGCCAGCCAAAATGGCCCTAGTAATTGTTGTTTTTCCAGAGCCAGGAGCGCCAGCGACTGCAAGTATCTGCCGCTTACCACTTTGGGCTAACTGATTAGCTTTTTCAACTAATTGTTCTAAGGAAAAAGATTCAGCCATGATTACTTTTCGGCAATCTGATCAAAAACCGTTTTAGCGCCATCTTGATTCAATTTTAAACGATCTTTAGGATCTCATAGGTTTGGCCGCATACTCAGCTGCCAAAATCTGCCCTAAAATTGTTGAACCCTCATCCCAACTTATTCCATAAACATTTTGGAAGGCTTCGCTAAAACTATCTCCCATAGCACCTCTAGCAACAAGTGCCATAACGGAATGAGGCCCACCAATAGCAAATAGCGCCTCCGTTGCCGCAAAACCTATTGAGTATCCCAATTGGTATGTTGGGCCCTTACCGGCGTAACAAGAATTTGCTAGGGACTCATTCGGAATTTGGCTATACAGAAAATCCTTAAGACCAGCGGCCGTAAATCCCTTGAAATCTTTTGGCGTGACGCCAAGATGGATATTTGTGACTTGGCCGTCTCGAGAGCCTTGGTACTCTTGAAAACTCGTTGTTGAAGCTCCAATACCCGAAGCTTGTGATAGGCCCTCATTTATCCAACAGGGCATGAAGGTATGTAAGTAATCATTTTGATTTTTTGAAGCTGTTCCAATGAATTGGGCAGATGTAACCGTGTGCGTGTATTCATGACCTACTTCGCCATTTTGTGTTGGATCCCAAGGATGTGCTGGATCGGCGGTTGTCACTCCAATAAATTCTATTGCCTCATCGGTCCCACCATATTGACCAGCATTGCCCGCATCACAATTTCCTGAGGGAATATCACAACTTTGCTTGGCTCGATTACTACCTGCTTGAGTATCATCACCACCCGGGTATGACCTGGCTTTCACAACTTTGTTGTAAGTTGTTGCTGCCCAATCCATGTCGGCAAAGTTATAGGCAATCACTGTTAAGTACTTTGTCTGCTGGAAGCCAGACCACAATTTGAATTCTCGGGAAAGAATAGTTTCCTCAACGGTTTTTGTGACAGTGGTTGTGTGTGGACCAACAAGTAATTGATGCGCAACCTTGGCTGTTGGAGTTTTGTCAATAATGTCCTGAATTCTTTGCCAAGAAGTATTTGGGATCTCTGAAATATGATTTAACGCATTTGCAAAGGTAATTGCCCCAGACTGAACAACTGGTAGCGTGATTGGCATTGGGGCCTTAAAACTAGTTGGAGTTCCATTATCCCAAGTGAAATTATCACGATGGTTAGGATTCTGACAGAGGTACCGCTTGCCTGCTACGACCTTCATCTCACCAGTACTATTACATGCAGACCCAGAGATCGCGGAAGAATCCGGTTTCGACGAACTGTTATTAGATGAATTTTGATTTGATGCGCTTTTAGCCCAGACCAACTTTTTGCCAGATTTAACGCAAGTGAATTTGTGTCCGGTTAGCCCTTTAATTGAACCAATCTCAGAACAGAGGGCGCCGGCACTTGGCCCAGCTGCACTTGCCGATGGAAGAGTCAATGAAGGTGCGAGAAAAATCATCGATACTAAAATACAAAATTTGCGCATTGACGCCACCCTTCCGCAGATTTAGCTCTATAAAGGTTCTAGCGCAGTTCAATCTCTGCGAAGAGTGGACTGCAAAACCTTGCCGAACAATGTATTGATTATGAGCGCTGACCAGTAATTTGTACACGACTACCGGCTGATTTTGCCTGACTTTCACCGGCCAACCGCAAGTCCATGCAGAATCCAACACGGCACTAGCTTATTTCAGAGGGAATGAGACCCGTTAAATAAATTTAAAGGTCGAAACGATCTAGCTCCATAACCTTTGTCCATGCTTTAACGAAATCACTTACAAATCTCGCCTTGGCGTCACTCGAGGCGTAAACCTCAGATAGTGCACGAAGTATTGAGTTGGATCCGAAAACCAAATCTACGCGGCTGCCCGTCCAACGAACCGCTCCCGTCTTTGTATCGTGCGCTTGGAAAATCTCGGTTGATCCGCCCTTTGGCGCCCATTCGATATCGAGTGCCAGAAGATTTACAAAGAAATCATTTGTTAACTTTCCAATTTGATCTGTGAAAATTCCGACGTTAGAACCATCAGCGTTCGAACCTAATACACGAAGACCGCCAACAAGAACTGTCATTTCTGGCGCAGTTAGATTAAGCAGTGCAGCTTTGTCAACAAGTAAGTACTCGGCTGGTTGGGTAACAGCCGCCTTCTTGAAGTTTCTAAAGCCATCAGCATGCGGTTCGAGAAATGCGAAAGATGCAACATCGGTTTGCTCTTGAGTTGAATCCGCACGTCCGGGGGTAAATGGCACGTTGATTGAACTTCCTGCTTCATGGGCTGCTTTTTCAACTGCTGCAACTCCGCCAAGAACTATCAAATCTGCAAGCGAAATCTTCTTTGCACCGGCATTGAAAGTACTTTGAATCTCCTTGAACTTTGTTAGAACTTTCGCTAATTCGGCTGGGTTGTTTGCTTCCCAATTGCGTTGTGGTTCAAGTGCAATTCGCGCACCATTTGCGCCACCACGCTTATCAGTTCCACGAAATGTTGATGCCGAAGCCCAAGCAGTTGTTACAAGTTGTGAAATTGAAAGCCCACTTGCCAGAATTTCTCTCTTTAAAGTTTCAATTTCTTGCGCGTTAACTAGCGGTGATGTGGCTTGTGGAATTGGATCTTGCCAAATCAATTCCTCGGCTGGAACCTCAGTACCAAGATAGCGAATTGCTGGTCCCATATCGCGATGCGTTAACTTAAACCAAGCGCGGGCAAATGCATCGGCAAATTGGTCTGGGTTTTCATGGAAACGTCGTGAAATCTTTTCATAAGCCGGATCAACACGAAGTGCTAGGTCGGAGGTCAACATAACTGGAGCGTGTTTCTTGCCGGCGATGTGTGCATCTGGAACTGCGTCACTTGCAGCGCCACCAGTTGGAATCCATTGCGTCGCGCCTGCTGGAGATTTAGTTTGTTCCCATTCATATCCGAATAAGACATCAAAATAAGTGTTATCCCAAGTAGTTGGCGTTGGAGTCCACGCGCCTTCTAGGCCACTTGATATTGTGTTTGATCCGTTTCCAGAACCCATCGTGTTCTTCCAGCCAAGTCCCATTTGTTCAATCGATGCAGCTTCTGGTTCTGGGCCAACATATTTACCTGGATCACCAGCACCATGTGTCTTGCCAAATGTGTGTCCGCCTGCAACGAGTGCAACGGTCTCTTCGTCATTCATCGCCATTCGGGCAAAAGTTTCACGAATGTCGCGCGCTGAAAGAAGTGGATCTGGATTTCCGTTAGGACCTTCTGGGTTTACATAAATCAAACCCATCTGAACCGCCGCAAGGGGGTTTTCTAAATCACGATCTCCGCTGTAGCGCTCATCGGCAAGCCATTCGGCTTCTTGACCCCAGTAAGTTTCATCAGGTTCCCAAACATCGGCGCGACCGCCGCCAAAACCAAAAGTTTTTAGTCCCATTGATTCAATTGCGCAGTTACCAGCCAAGATCATTAAGTCAGCCCAAGAAATCTTTTGGCCATACTTTTGCTTTACTGGCCAAAGTAAACGGCGTGCTTTATCGAGGTTTACGTTATCTGGCCAAGAGTTAAGTGGTGCAAAGCGCTGCATTCCGGCTCCGCCGCCGCCACGTCCATCTGAAGTTCTATATGTACCAGCGCTGTGCCATGCCATACGAATAAAGAATGGGCCGTAGTGCCCGTAATCCGCTGGCCACCAATCTTGTGAGGTGCGCATTACAGATTCAATATCGTCCTTTACTGCAGCGAGATCGAGTGACTTAAATTCTTTTGCATAATCGAATGATTCCCCAAGCGGGTTGGCAGCTGGCGAATGTGGTTGCAAGACCTTGAGATTTAGATGATTGGGCCACCAGTCACGATTCGACGTTCCACCTTTTGCTGCGGTGGCCCCGATTACTGGGCACTTGGCTTGCTCACTCATAAATCCTCCATTATTGATTTTCAATATCTCCTACCCGAACTAGCCTAACCAATGGGACCTGGCTTGTAATCCTGAAATATGCGCTCATCCTGTGGTGCTGGCCCTACTGTTATTACGACTTAGATCTCGCTAACCTTCGCTCATGGACGAAGTATTAGGTAGCAAGAACATCCTTGAGCGCTTTTCATTAAAGGGACGCAGTGCTCTCGTAACAGGTGGTGCACAAGGCATTGGGCGCGGGTTGGCGCATGCTCTTGCCGATGCTGGAGCCGCTGTTGCAGTTGTTGATATGGA
>CAIVOW010000151.1 GCA_903907665.1 uncultured Actinomycetes bacterium
ACGGTGCATTCGCAACCAGCGAGTTCACTTGGTCAACCAGTGGTGGAATGGCAATCCAGATAAACAGTGCAACAAATCCGATTACTCCAGCTACGACAGTGGCAACAGCAGCGGGCCTGTTAAGACCCCGCTTTTGAATAAATAGAACTGCTGGATTTAAACCTGCTGCGAAGAATAGTGAGATGATTATCAAGACAAATACTTGGCTAGTTGAGGCGAGTGCTCTTAGTAAAGTGATAGAACACACAGCTCCAGCAGCTCCAAGGAAACCAAAATAAAATGGATGAGACTGATTGAGTGGCTCACCCAATGATCCAAAATCTTCCGGTACTTGAACTTTCTTAGTCCGCTTCAGAGCGCCTCGCTTGAGAATTGGTTTTAAGGTTGCCATCTGTGGATTTTAACCTTTTGTTAAACCAAAATAGGAGAGAATTGCCTCGTGGCTGACCTTCGAATAACTGGACTCCCCGAGGAGATGTCTACCCTTTCGCGCTTGCCATGGGCAGAGCCGCTTGAAAGTTGGCCGGAAGATTCGACACTGACCGATATACGAGGTATCTCGCGCCACGTAGTTCGCCTAGTGCGTCCAGAAGCCGCGCAAGAATCAATGATTTATGCGATCAAAGAAACAGTTCCTGAATTCGCTAATCGGGAATATTCCTTGCTGCGTGAATTAAATAATAGGGGCGCACCTTGCGTTGAGCCAGTTGCGGTAATTTTGAATCGCACTGATAACAAGGGCGAGGAATTACCGGCAGCACTTGTTACCCACTACTTACCATTCTCACTTCCTTATCGCGTAATTTTGAGCGAGCAGATAACACCGCACGAGATAACTAATATGGCTAATGCGCTGGCACTTCTACTGGTGCGCCTGCACCTACTCGGATTTTGGTGGGGTGATTGCTCGCTTTCAAATACTTTATTTAGACGCGATGCTGATCAATTTGCCGCCTATCTTGTTGATGCAGAAACTGGGGAGTTCCAAACCAAATTATCTGACGGACAGCGCGAGCACGATTTAGAAATTGCACTCTTCAATGTTGCAGCCGAATTAGACGATCTGCAGATTGCCGGCGTCCTTCAAAAAAATATGGATCCGATCCGGGCGAGTGAAGGAGTTATAAAGCGATATCGCAGACTTTGGAAAGCGCTTAAGGAACCTCAAATGCTGGATCCAAATGATCGCCATGCAGTTGAACGTGCGATGCGTGCCCTTCAAGATCTAGGTTTTGCTGTCGAAGAAGTCGAAGTATCTATCAGCGGAGATAAACAAGAATTGAAATTCCAGCCTAAATTAGTTGCGGCTGGTTATCATCAACAACGATTACTCGAACTACTTGGAATCCAGGCTGAGGAGCTTCAAGCTAAGAGATTGCTCGCCTCATTCGATCGCTTCCGTGGCCGAGAGGCCGCGCCCAAGCCACCAGTACATGACAGCGCACGCCGATGGTTGCGAGATACTTATCATCACGTGATGAATCAGGTACCAAGTGAACTTCGAGATCGCGTAGAGCAAACTCAAATGTTTCACGAGATATTGGAACATCGCTGGTATCTAGGTGAGAGTGCTGGCCATGATTTAGGTCTGGATTATGCAACCAAGGATTACATCGAGAACATCCTGCCCTTCAGATCATATGTCGGGACAAGCACGCCGGGTATTCACGAACCACACGCTGTAAATAAT
>CAIVOW010000152.1 GCA_903907665.1 uncultured Actinomycetes bacterium
GGCTTTTGCAGGAGCGCTAAATGCTCCGAGTCCGATTACTGCAGCTGCAATTGATGCAACAGCCATTCGTGACTTCATATTAGAGAAATTTTTCAATCCCATTTCAGCTCCCAAGGTCTTGACTGTGGCGTCATTTGCTTTAAAGTTATGCGAGTCCAAATTTCATCAAATTTCAAACTGTGTGTAGGCTTGGAATTCTATGAAAGCGGTTTCACAGAAGGAAGTTAAGTGGAAATAGGGTCGGTTGGCAAGGTAGAAAACCCTTATTTTTGAATTGTTATGAAAGCGTGACAAACGATTTTGAGCATGGCTGGCAAAAGTGAGAGGGGCGGCGGGTGCAAAGTAAGACTGTGAAAGTGATGAAAGTGATGAAAGCCAAGCAAGCGAAGATTGCCGCTGCATCCATTCTCGCTTTGCTCACAGGATTTGCAGTCCAAGCCCCCGCCACGGCGGCAAACAAAATTACGACGTACAAACTGCTCTGGGCCGATGATTTCACCGGAAAGAAAAACACCCTCCCCAGCTCCAAATCTTGGGTTCCTGAACTTGGCGGACTTAATCAAAATGGCGAGCTCGAGTATTACACCAAGGACCCGGCAAACATTGGCCTTGATGGCGCCGGCCATTTAGTGATCACCGCCAACCGAATTGCGGATTCATCACTTCTAGCCGTCAGCAATGACCCCAAGATTAATAAGATGCTCAATGCCTGCTCTGCCTGCCAGTTTTCGAGTGCCAAAATAAAGAGCGCCGGAAAACTTTCCTTCCAATATGGCCGCATGGAGATTCGCATGAAGACGCCATCTGGTCTTGGGACATGGCCTGCGTTTTGGATGCTCGGTACAGATTTGCTCAAAGGGATTCCATGGCCAGATGCAGGTGAAATCGACATTCTCGAACAACGCGGATCCATGCCGACGACGGCATTTGGAACCTTGCATGGCCCCGGCCTCCAAAGTTCGGGGGGCGGATATGGATCTGTCTACGATGGACCGAACCCGCTCAGCAATGATTTCCACACCTATGCAATTGAATGGAAGAAAAACCATATCGATTTCTATGTCGATGACAATCTCTACTTTGCCGCAGATTCGAAAGATCCCGGTTCAGGTACCTGGGTTTATAACCAGCCATTTTTCTTGATTCTCAACCTTGCAATGGGCGGGGAATTCACTGGAGACTTGGACCCAGCCTTAAATAAAGCACAAATGAGTATCGATTACATCCACTACTACTCCATCAACGGAGTAGGAAAAGTATTTAAAAAGTAACCGCTCAACGTCGAAAGGGAAAGAATGAATAAGAAGAAGATCCTGGGAGCCATCTCGGTAGCCGCTTTGATCTTGGGCCTGGTTAGTACCGCTGGCGCACACGCCGCTATCGGTGGCTCAATTCGCTGGAATCAAGCATCATCTGCCGGCTTCGGCTGGGCAGTTGAAAACAAGGCTGCAGAAGCTGACTACAACAACTTCACTAAGTACTACACCGCCAACGTAAAACTTTGGGATGTTATTGCTCCCGTTGGTGGAAAAGTTGACCTTGAATACATAGTTAAAGACTCTTCTGGAAATCCTCTTGCAAACACTGCAGTAACAATTATTTATAACCCTGCGTACTCAATCGGAACTGCAAAGGCGACTTCGGGAGATGACACTCCCATCGGCCTTCCAAAGGGTGGTCCAAACGACGGACTTCTAGTTTCGGCGACGACTGATGCAAATGGAAAAGTAGCTTTCTCCGTTATCAATACGGATACTACTGGCGATCCAGCGATTGCTAACGACGGTGTCACAACTCCTGTCTATCAACGCGATAACCTCTACACACAAATTCAAATTTATTCTGGAGGATTTGATCCTGCCAATCGTGGAAAATTCCAGACATCACAAGATCTTGATATCGTAGAAATTCACTTTATGAATGGTGTAACAGCAA
>CAIVOW010000153.1 GCA_903907665.1 uncultured Actinomycetes bacterium
GAATCGAATTGGCTATTACTGCTCTGGCGGTGAATTACAGATGCTTGCAATCGGCAGAGCCCTCATGGCCAACCCCGATCTGCTTCTCATCGATGAAGCTTCACTTGGTTTAGCGCCTGTTGTAGTTGGTCAGGTTTATGCCTCACTTTCAGAGATCACAAAGCAAGGAACAGCTGTCTTACTTGTTGAGCAAGATGTACATCAGGCTCTGCGTGCATCTACATCCACATCTGTGCTCTTAGAAGGCAAAGTTGTGATGGAAGGAAGTTCTTCATCTTTAACCATTTCATCTATTAAAGATGCTTATTTTGGAGTGGGGGCGAATAATGGTTTGGACTAACGCAATCATTCAAGGCCTTCTGACCGGAGGGCTCTACGCACTCCTTGCATCAGGACTTTCTCTGATATTTGGCGTTATGCGAATCGTGAACTTGGCACATGGTGATTTCTCAATACTTGCCGCATATGCTGTTATATCGGTGGCGATGCATACCAATTTGATTGGTGGAATTGTCCTTGTCTTGCCAGTGATGGCTCTTCTTGGTTACTTCTTGCAACGCACATTGCTCAATAAGTCTCTTGCCATGGGTGTTCTTTCGCCGCTACTTATTACCTTTGCATTTTCTATTATCATTCAAAATGTCTTACTCCAGGTTTACACAGCGAATAACAAAAGCATTTTGACTGGAAGATTTGCCTCAGAGAGCATCAAAATAGCGAAGAACCTGCAGATAGGTCTCCTGCCTCTAGTTACTTTCCTTGCTGGTGTCATTGTGACTATTTGTTTGCACTTCTTTCTTAATCATTCCCAGCTCGGACGAGCCCTTCGTGCAACCAGTGATGATCCAATGGCGGCCGATCTTGTTGGAATCAATAACCGTCATATCTATGGAATTGCAACAGCGATTGGTCTCTTCTCTGCAGGTATCGGCGGAATTCTTTTTGGAATGAGAACTCAATTTGCTCCAAGTTTTGGACCCATCGCACTTGTTTTTGCTTTTGAAGCGGTGATCATCGGCGGACTTGGCTCTTTGTGGGGAACGCTATTGGGTGGAGTTGTATTAGGAATTGCTCAAGGCGTCGGATCGCAAATTCAACCAGCGTATGGAATCTTGGCCGGGCACATTGTATTTATCGCTGTTTTGGTTCTTCGCCCTCAAGGTCTACTCCCTAAGCAGATGGGAGCCCAGAAGTGATGAGAGAACGTGTAGTCCGTGGCGCTGGAGTAACTCGCGCACTTCCATTCTTTTTTGTTCTCATCGTTCTGGTGCTTGCCACACTTCCTAAGTATCTAGGCGTGATGTACCAAGTGAAGTTTGTTCAGGCCTTTATTCTGATTTTGCTTGCGACAATGTGGAATTTACTTGCAGGCTTTGGTGGTTTAGTTTCAATCGGACAGCAAGCGTTTATCGGAATTGGCGCCTATGCACTTGTCTATTTTGCTGATATTTTAAATTTGAACCCATTTGTTGCCACACTCTTTGCAGGCATTTTTTGTGGACTCTGCGCAATACCCCTCTCCTTTTTAGTATTTCGTCTTGCTGGTGGTTATTTTGCTATTGGTACCTGGGTAGTTGCTGAAATCA
>CAIVOW010000154.1 GCA_903907665.1 uncultured Actinomycetes bacterium
CCAGGGTTGCGATGGAGGCCAGTATCGGTCCACTGCAGGGTGCCCAGACGACACCGAGAGCTAATCCAGTAATAAACCCACCATTAAAATCACTGCGATTATTTTTTCCAACATTTCCAAATCTACCTAGCATGCGACTAATTTGAGATTCAAGAAGCTGCGAAACCTTAGGTACCACCATTGATATCCCAACAAAAACAAGAACCAATACAGCTGTTTTGCGTAACAAATTAGGGTTAAGCCCTAAAGAACTTTCTAGTAATGAAATAGAAAGAGTTAGGAAAGTAAACGAAATCGCAACACCAACTGTTATTCCAAGTGGACGCTTCCTTGATTTAGTCTTCGTGACATCAGCCAGGATAATTGGTAGAAGTGGCCAAATACAGGGTGCGAGAATTGTTAGTAGACCAGATAGAAATGCAACTCCGTACAGCACGATCATTTTACTTGGCTCCTAGCAGTTTGCCTTCATCTTAAGATTCTAATAAATAATGGGGGCAGTCCAAATGTATTGTAGAAATCAGAGAACTGAGGTTTTAAGCTCTTCATTCAGCGCCATAAATTCCTTAATTACTTCCATTTTTGGAAGCCTAGAAACTCCATGCTCAAACATCGCAACTCTGGCAGCACCAGCACTAGCGAAACGAAGGCTCGCAAGTGCATCCATTCCGTTTAAAATTCCGTAGGCATAACACGCGTGAAAAATATCGCCCGTACCATTCGTATCTATTGCATCGATTTTGTAGGCTGCTAAATGTTGCGCCTTATCACTTCCTGGAAGTTGGAAATAGCAACCGTTACCTCCATCAGTAATCACCACGATATTTCGATTCTCGTTCCAAAGAGCGGATAATATTTTTGAAATCTCTTCTTCGCCCGTAACAGTCTTAGAGAAGTTCATTGGAAGTATTAAGTCAGAGGAGATTTTGATCATTTCCAAAACAGTCTCTCTGGCAACCACAAATTGTTCAGCGTCAAGAACTACTGGGATGTTGAGTTTTCGGGCTCTTTTTATAATTTCTAACGTACCTTCTGGGCAAATTCCACCATCGACCATTATTAATTCGGCAGATGCGAGAGCCGCTTCCACTTTTTCAGGGCTTGGTAATTTTATGTGATGAAGAGGGGTATCGTCATAAATTATAAATCTTTGCCCATCCCCGGTTATTACAACTGTTGCTTCGGCAGGATGAGACTTTGAATCTAGATCTACAAATTCAGTACTGACCCCATTTGATGCAAAATCCTCGAAAGCGGAACGCCACTTTTCTTCACCACTCATTGTTCCCACGAAAGCCGTTTCCATACCGAGTGCGGATAGCGCAACTAACGAATTTCGAATGTTACCTCCGAAGCGGTTTTCACTTCGGATGATCTTTCCTTTTTCATCTTTCCAATGGGCTTTAGTAGCCAAAATACGATCTAGGGCTATACAGCCGATCCCGATGATCATTTTAATTAGTGATTAATCTTTAGGTGAAAGTCCAGCACCGATTAGTGCGGCTTCAAACCCAAGGCCGCCGTGAATGACCGAATAATAAGCTTGAGATGCCTTCTTAACGTCTTGCGCTCCCCAAACATTTCGCCCAACTACTGCGCCTTTTGCTCCTGCATCTATTGCATCTCGAGTGCTATTTAGTGCGGCTCCGAGAGTTGGCTCTTTTGGTCCGCCAGCAATAACGATTGGTGTTGGGCAAGAATTCACAATGTCTATAAACGCTTTTTTATCTCCAGGATATCCAACTTTAATTACATCTACCCCTGTTTCAATTCCGCACCGTACCGCCCATGCAATCTCATCAGGAGTGAATACGATTTCAACATCGCCACTCTTTGAATAAACTCGTGGATAGATGTGGGCGACAATTGGCATATTAAATTCAGTTGCTTCACGTACTGAATCAGTTAACCAGCGAAGATACTTTCCTTCACTTGGCCCACGTACTGGAATTGCAACAGCTAGGGCGTCGGCACCGAGTCGGACTGCGTCGATTGGTTTTGTGATCAATTCTGAAATTCGGTCATCTGCAGTAAAGCAACCACCTTGAACAATTAGCGCGGCTTTACCAGCATATGGGACCCATAAATTCTTGGCAGTGCCTGGCTGGATTGTTACAGAGTCTGGATTTCCTTCCATAGTCAATGCCAGCGCCTTAGGTAGGTTTGCAAGCCCGCCACTAACTGCATTCCCATAGCCAACAAAGTGGTCAATGGCCACACCAAAAAGATTTCCGGTTGGATTAGAAAAAATTCTTTTAAGTCTTACTTCGCGACCAATGCTCATATCGATTCCCACCCCAGGTTAATTAAATTATTCTGATTAAAATTTTTCGAAGTCTACAGTCCGGGGTAAGCCTATTGGAAGCGTGGGATGGCCGATCGAGCTCCTATCCGGCCCCAATTAGCACCCCCTTTTAAATCTCCTTATTTTGAGCGTAATTGGCGACTAATAATATGGTAACGATTTGATAACGATTGAACTTTTTCCATAAATAACTTGAATAAGGGCCCAAAAAAGTAAACAATGTCTCTGCTCGTAAATCTCTACTAGGAGGAAATATGAAGAAAGTCTTTACGCCTCGCGCAATGACAGCTATTGCTCTCGCTGGTGTCGCAGCCTTGCTATTAACAGCAGGCCCAACATCACAAGCAACAGCAGCTACAAAGAAGGTCGGTGTCTCACTGATCCTTAAGAACCTTACAAACCCATTCTTTATCGCAATGACAAAGGGTGCAAAGGCAAAGGCAAAGTCTCTAGGTATGAACCTAAGCGTTGCTGCTGGTAAGGACGAGACTGATGATGCTGCACAAGTATCAGCAATCGAAAACGCAATTTCGAAGAAAGATGCGGGTATTTTGATTACCCCAATCTCTCCAGGAGTTTATTCTGCAATCACTAAGGCCCGTAAAGCTGGCCTATATGTAATTGCACTTGATACACCAACCGATCCTGCAAGCATCGTTGACATTACATATGCAACTGATAACTGCAAGGCCGGAAATATGATTGGTCAATGGGCTGCTCACAAGTTAAATGGCAAGAAGGCAGTAATTGCTCTTCTTGACATCTTTAACGACAAGAGCGTTACAACCGACTACTGCCGTGATAACGGCTTCCTTGCTGGAATGGGAATTCCACTAAATGATCCAAAGATCATTGGCGATGAAGTTAAGACTGGTAAGTACACAAGTGGCAAGGGTGGCGATTACGAGATCGTAGGAAACGTAGCAACACTCGGAGCTGAAGAAGGTGGACGTACTGGCATGGAAACTCTTCTAGCCAAGAACCCAGACATTAACCTCGTTTACACAATCAACGAGCCTGCTGCTTCTGGTGCAAATGCTGCACTGAAGGCTGCTGGCAAGACAGCACTTATCGTCTCTGTTGACGGTGGACGTGCGGGCGTTGAAAACGTGAAGGCCGGAATCATTGGCGCAACTTCACAGCAATATCCACTACTCATGGCATCACTTGGCGTTCAGTCAATCTTTGACAAGATCACCAAGAAGATCACTCCAAAGCGTTCACCAGGACTTGATTTCTTCAACACTGGCGAAATCTTGATCACTGATGATCCACAGGCAGGCGTTCCATCTAAGCCAACTTCATACGGCCTAGCTAACGCTTGGGGTTAAGAACTAACTTTTCAGCCTAATCGCTGATAGTTAAAGTTTGAAGGGATTGGGGCGGCTAAGAAATTAGTCGCCCTAATCTTAATTATTGGGCTATCTTTGGATAATTAAATAGAATTTCTCCAAAATTTAAAGTGAGGATGAGAATGAGCAATACCGAGATTGGATATGACGCCGCGACAGAATTTTTAGGTCGCACGACAAGGACTCAAAAAGTACAAGGTGTTTTACATAAATACCCTTGGCTAAGTTCAGCGCTTGTCTTGGCAGTTTCAGTAGTGGCTTTTAGTTTTTTCAATGAAAACTTCATGACCCCAAATAACTTATCTTTGATCTTGCAGCAAGTAGCAATTATCGGCGCCATTGCAGCCGGACAAACTCTTATTATTTTAACGGCTGGCATCGACCTTTCTTGTGGCTCGATCGCAATCTTTGCCTCGATGGTTATGGCTAAAACCAGCTTTACTAATCACTGGCCAGCATGGGCCTCTTTTTTACTTGGAATTGCGGTAGGAACCGCTGCTGGAGCATTTAATGGTTGGTTAGTTTCTAAAGTTAAACTGCCACCATTCATCGTAACCCTTGGAACTCTAAATATTTTCTTGGCATTAACTTTGTTTTATGCAACAGGCCGAACCATTATGGATCGGGAACTAGATCCATTTTATTTGAAGTTGGGTTACTTAATTAAAGTGGGACCATTCGATGTTACTTCGGGTGTTCTGGTTATGTTGGCGATGTACGTGGTTCTAGCCTTCGTTTTGAGATATACCGGCTGGGGTCGACATGTGTATGCAGTCGGAGATGATATTGAGGCAGCTCGTTTGGCAGGTATCCAAGTTAATAAAGTCCTAATGAGCGTTTACATGGTTGCTGGATTCGTTTTTGCTATTACTGCTTGGATTGTTATCGGCCGTGTTTCAGCAGCCAGCCCTAACTCTGGCTCGACGGTAAACCTCGACTCCATTACTGCTGTTGTTATTGGCGGTACCAGCCTATTTGGTGGCCGTGGCGCAATCTTCGGATCACTTCTTGGCGCAGTCATCGTGGGTGTTTTCCGTAACGGCCTAACTCTTGCTGGTGTGGATCTTTACTATCAGACCTTCGCAGTTGGCGTTCTAATCATCGTTGCAGTTTCAGTGGACCAATGGATCAGAAGGGCACGAGCATGATGTCACCAGTAGCTCCAGTTCTTGAAGCAAAAGGTTTGGTCAAAACCTATGGCCGTGTTGTCGCGGTCGACGGTGCCAGCCTAAAATTATTTCCAGGTGAAGTTCTTGCCGTAGTTGGCGATAACGGTGCCGGAAAATCAACGATGATTAAATGCCTGTCGGGCGCCGAGATTCCAGATGATGGAACTATCGAGCTAGATGGTCAGGAAGTATCATTTCGTAAACCACAAGATAGTCGTGAAGCGGGAATTGAAACGGTTTACCAAACACTTGCAATCTCGCCAGCACTAGACATTGCATCCAATCTCTTCTTGGGACGTGAAATTCGTAAAAAGGGACCTCTCGGTTCAGTATTTCGTATGTTGGATAACTCCGGCATGCGTCGTATCGCCAAGGAAGAAATTGCCGCACTTGGTATCGGAACTATTCAAAACATTAGCCAGACTGTTGAAACTCTTTCCGGTGGACAGCGTCAAGCCGTTTCAGTTGCCCGCGCAGCTGCCTTCGGCCAGAAGCTGATTATTTTGGATGAGCCAACTGCTGCACTTGGTGTACGTGAATCAAAGCAGGTTTTGAAATTGATCGAAAACTTACGCGATCGCGGAATTCCAGTTATCTTAATCAGCCACAACATGCCTCAGGTTTTCGAGGTTGCAGATCGTATTCACATCCAGCGCCTTGGAAAACGTGAAGCTGTGGTGACTCCAAAGAGCCACACCATGAACGATGTTGTTGCGGTTATGACCGGTGCCTTGACTATCCCTGAAAAGGATCAGGCACTCAGCCCAGTTCGCTAATTCTTATTTAAGATTTAGAGAACTTTCGCTAGCGCATCTCGCATTACACCGGCATCAGCAGTGATGCCGGTCCAATATTTAACACCTAAAATTCCTTGATTTACAATCATCCCAAGTCCATCAATAACCTTGCATCCTTTAGCTTTTGCGTCACTTAAAAGGAGCGTATTTGGTGGATTAACAATCACATCAGCAACAACTAGACCCGCACTTAAACTTTCTATATCAAGGTTAATGCGCTCATCACCATGGGGAGCCATTCCAACGGAGGTCGCGTTTACGAGGATATCAATATTAGTTGGGACTTTATAAGGTGAACCCCACTTAAAGAATTGACCTTTACTCTTCGTTTTCCCATTTATTAAATCAACTAATTCGTTCCCGCGGTTTGAATCTCGATTAGCAATAGTAATTTCAGTAGCACCTGCGAGCGCCAACTCAATAGCAATAGCCCTTGCCGCCCCGCCCGCTCCCAGAATCACAATGTTCTTATCCTTGGGGTCGGCAACCACCTTAAGTGATTCAAGAAATCCCTTGCCATCTGTATTTTCTCCGATGTATTTGCCATCTCTGCGAACTACACAATTAACTGCACCCATTAAAGCTGCAGACTCACCAAGTCCGTCCAAGTATTTAATAACCTCAACTTTATGTGGTTGGGAACAGTTAAACCCGACCCAACCCATCGCTCTTGCACCCTTGACAGCATCGCCTAATTGATCTGGGGTGACCTCACAATTTATATATCTATAATCCAATTTGTGATGACGATATGCCGCCTCAACCATCTCAACGGTTGGATTACTAGCTGAATTCTGTGAAAAACTTCCCGTTAACTCACTTAAGAAATTCATACCTTCTCCTCTAAATAATATTTCAATAAGTCTACCTTTGTCATGGCTGAATCGCTAGGATTGCTGGTGAGTAGATGGGATCTATTAATATTCATGGATAATCAATTTGATGTTGTAATTGTTGGTTCTGGAATGGGTGGTTCCACAACTGCTTATGCTCTTGCCTTGAAGGGCAAAAAGGTATTAGTGCTTGAACGCGGTTCAAGAGTTCCTAAAGAATTAGAAAACTGGTCACCAAAAGATATTTTTATTAAGAAGAGATACAGATCAGATGAAGTTTGGGTTGATAAGAATAATAAAGAGTTTGCTCCTGGCGTTCACTACATCGTCGGTGGTAATACCAAGCTTTATGGAGCATCTCTACCAAGGTTTAAAGAATGTGACTTTGGTGAAATAAAACACCATGAAGGACTTTCGCCTGCGTGGCCATTTAGTTATTCAGATTTAGAACCTTTTTACTATCAAGCAGAAATGCTTTATAAAGTACATGGAACTGTTGAGCCAGATCCAAGCGGTCCTTGGCGGGCTAATCCGTTCCCATATCCTGCAATGGAGCACGAGCCCTATGTCCAAGACTTAGCCGAGCGCCTGCGTAAAGTTGGTGTAACGCCAATTGCTAACTCAATGGGTATAGATATCGGACCGGGTGGTAATTGTATTCGCTGTAATACATGTGATGGTTTTATTTGTAAGTTGGACGCAAAGAGTGATGCGGAAATTAATGCGCTAAACCCCGCTATTGCTACGGGAAATGTCGAACTTCGTACTGAATCTCAAGTGACGAAAATTGTCCTAACTGCCGATGGAAAATCTGTTGACCACTTGTTGGTCAATGGGCTTACGGGAGAGTACAAAGTTACTGGTAAAAAATTTGTGATATCAACTGGTGCAGTAAATACATCAGCGCTGTTATTGAAATCTAAATCAGAATTAGCTCCCAACGGTGTTGCAAATTCTTCCGATCAAGTTGGCCGAAACTTTATGATGCACAACAACACTCACATTGTTGTATTTGATTGGAAGCGCAAGAACGATGTAACTTTCCAGAAGACACTCTCATTCTCCGATTGGTATTCAGATGGTGGCGATGGCTATCCACTTGGAACCGTTCAGCTAATCGGCAAAGTTCAAGGAATTATGATGAAGACTGTTGCTAAGAGAGTTCCACTACCAATCTTGAACTATTTTGCCAAGCGAAGCGTTGAATTCCTAGTGATGGCCGAAGATCTTCCGCATAAAGATAACCGAGTTACGGTTAATTCAAATGGGCAAATTAAGACTTCAAGGACCGCGGTTGGACTTTCAACACATCAAGCGTTGTTGCGCAAGACCAAGAAAGTTTTGCTCAAGGCCGGATATACCGCAATCTTTGTTCAGGGATATGACATTGCAGTCAACGCCCACCAATGCGGCACCACAGTCGCGGGCCATGACCCAAAGACAAGTGTTGTTGATCAGTACTGCAAAGCTCATGATTTAACTAATCTCTATTTGATTGATGGCGGGTTCTTTCCATCATCAGGTGCTATGAATCCAGCACTAACTATCGCTGCTCAAGCTCTTCGGGTTGTTGCAAAATCTGATTTAGCTAATTAATTATTTAGCTATCGATGCAAGGCCCATAGCGCACACTTCATTTGCTATGAGTGCATCTTCTACGGTTGCGAGATCTGGATTTAAGGTGCCTGATTTAACTTCTTGAATCCAGGCCTTCAACTCCTCGATGTACGAAGGTTCAAAGCGAACCATCCAGTTCGTAGCCATTGGGCCACCCTTTGTGGCACCTCCAACCCCATTTACTTGAGTGATCACATCACCATGAGTTCCAATTTGAATCGAGCCCTTCTCGCAAACGACTTCAACTCGACAGTCATATCCATAGTTATTGAACGCAACGATGTCGGCGACCATAGTTATGCCACTTTTTAATTTTCCGATTAGCACTAGGGGGTCATCTAGGCCTTCTGGGGATAAGGATGAGCGTCTTGGATAAAAACTATGTATCGATTCCCATTCATCATTAAATAACCATCGATAAATATCGAAATCATGAATAGCAATATTTGTAAATAAACCGGTAGAGGTTGCTCCAAATGATGAAACATTTCGGCTTACCGCTCTGAAAAACAATGGGGCACCAAATTCTCCAGTTGCAATAAGGCGGCGAACTTCCTGATAGCAGGGATCAAATCGGCGCATAAACCCAAAATTAATCATTTTCTTTCCTACCCTAGATTGATATTGACGAATTTCTTCGCTGATCATTCGTGCATCTTCTAGGGTTGTTGCAATTGGTTTTTCGCATAATATTTGTTTCCCAGATGCGATGGCCAACCTTAAATGTGGGACATGCATTGGATCTGGAGATGCAATGATAACTGCATCGACTCTGGGATCATTCATTAATTCTTCGGGATTGGTTGTTGAAAAAAGCACTGAACCAAGCTCGGCTGAAAGTTCAGAAATTCTCTTTGGATCTATATCAGATAGTGCAACTACCGTTGCATCGCTTACGTGCTCCTTGATATATCTTGCATGGCCGGAGCCCATAATCCCGGTGCCGATGATTCCAACATTAACCATTAGATTCCTTTCCAGAAATTATGGATACTAAAGCCACAGGAATCTTATCTTTTTAACCCATAAATTGGAATAGAACTACTCTTTTGGGGTCATAATTCAAAAGGATGTATGGAAATAAAAATATTTTCTCTACTAAGAAAGCCAAATTACTACTAAACTCTAATTATTATTCAAATGAAGGAGAAGTTATGCGTTGGGCACTAATTGGAGCAAGTGACATTGCGCAGACGCGGGTACTTCCGGCGATTCGAGCCAACGGGGATGAAGCAATTGTTGTCCGGACTGGGGACCTTGCACATGGCGAGAAATGGGCCAAAGAGAATTCAATTAATGAAGTAGTTACTGATCTAGACCTTATGTTAAGTCGCCCTGACATAGATGCTGTTTATGTTAGTTCGCTCAATTCCAAGCACTGCGAGCAGGTAAAGGCTTCCGCTAGGGCTGGTAAACATGTGCTCTCTGAAAAGCCGCTTGCTATGACAGTCGAAGATGCCAGGGCGATGGTGCACGCATGTGAAAAAGCTGGAGTGGTTATGGCAACAAACCATCATTTACCGGCAAATCCGGTTCATCGAAAAATAAAAGAGATGATTAGTGCGGGAGAAATTGGCAAGGTAAAGGCAATTCGTTTTCATACCGCAGTTCAACTCCCTGCACACTTAGTTGGTTGGCGCACAGAATTAAAAGAGCAAGGCGGCGTAATTCATGATGTCAGCGTTCACGCAGCGGCGGCAGTAGCAGCGCTGCTTGGCTCTCGAGCAATTTCTTTAAATGCTATTGCTTTAAACCAAGATAATGATCCTTCGGGTCCATTTGATGCGGTTATGACTAATATTTTATGGGAAGGTGGGGTTTTGGTTTCAACACACGAGGCATTTAATAATCCAAACTTACCTACCAGTTTGCATGTACTCGGTGAAAGCGGTGCACTGGTTGGAGAGAATTGCAATACTGGCGATCCCGTTGGAACACTCTCCCTTGTCCGAAACCACAAATATTCAGCAGTAGCTTTGGATCAGCCAGAAGATCTATATATCCGAACCGTACGCTTTTTTAAGAGCGCCATTGATGGTGTTGGGCAGCCAATAATCAGTGGTGTAGACGGTTTCAATTCTCTTGCAGTAGCCGTAGCAATTCAGGAGTCGGTCCTAACTGGTAAGCGGGTAGATGTAGCAAGACTTTGACTGAAAATTTATTCTAAAAAAGAAACCAAGAATGGCTTGAATGTGGTGTGGCAATCATTATTACATTGTGCGCTTGAAGAAATTCAAACACCTAAGCCCAAGGATTAATTACGACTTTCCCAGATTGTGGTGACATTGACATTTGCATAGCTGCATCAACGTCAGCAAGTGGAAACTCATGAGTTACCATCTCAGCAAATGGAAATTGCTTGGCATATTTTTCAAAAAGCTTAAGTGATGGACCATAAGCATTTATTGGGTGGTTTGAAAGGCCGATTAAACGGATATTTTTACTCAGCACATGTCTGTGCATGCTGATTGAAACCTCGCCAGTATCAGCAAAATTTCCCATTTCGAGCAATGTTCCTCCCCTTCTAAGCATCTCGATACCTTCAATTACTGGTTCTGGACGGTTTGTCATGTGAAGTACTAAGCCAACACCAATCCCGCCTGTCAGGGAATGAATAAGTTTTAAGCGCTCTTCTTTCGTTGTCTTATCTACATTAATGGCAATATCAGCACCAAATTTCTTTGCCAGATCAAGCCGGTAATCAGACTTATCAATAACAATCACTTTGCCGGCTCCCATCATGCCCAGTTTTGCAACATGCAATAGGCCTAAGGGACCAACTCCAAAAACAACAACAGTGTCGCCTGTTGTAAAACCCTCAATTGAATAAGAACTAAAGTCCTGCAATTTATCTAACGAAGCAGCGCATGCCATTAGCTCTGCTAAAACAGCAACTTTTGGTGAAATAGTATCCGGAACCTTATAGAAAAAAGTTCCAGGCTTTAAATACATATATTCAGCCCACCCGCCAAGTAAATGTGGCCACTGAGCAGAGGTGAAACTATTCCCATAACATTCTGACTTTGTGCACCAGGTATATCCCATCACGTGGGTGCAGTAATAACACTTTCCACATATCATGTCTGGGCACATCACGATTCGATCACCTATTTTTATTTTCTCTTGGTAATAGTCCCCAGATTCTTCAATCGCAGGTGATAATTCATCTACAATTCCTACATTTTCATGTCCTTGAATAATTGGGAAAGGAGTATCAGTCTCAGCTTCGGTACCCGCATATTGTTTTGTCTCTCCTTGATATGTGTGCTTGTCGGTGCCACATATTCCAGAGAGTTCAATTCTCATTAAAAGTGCGCC
>CAIVOW010000155.1 GCA_903907665.1 uncultured Actinomycetes bacterium
TCAATGCAAGTCGTCATTCCAATGATTTACTTATTCTTGGAGCATTCGTTGAGGTTTGGTTGGCTAAAGAAGGTCACGATGGCCAAGTTGGAATTAATTTCCTTGAGAAAATTCAAATGGGAACAGCTGCTGGAATCTTAGGCGCGATAATCGCAAATGTTGATTACGTCATTATGGGCGCCGGAATTCCACGTGAAATTCCACGATTCATCAGAGAGATTTCGCAAAAGCAGTCGAGTTTTATTACGATTGATATTGTTAATGGAGTATCACAGCGCATTACGATCGATCCTGCTGATTTTATCGATGTATCTAAAGTTAATTTTAATCGCCCGATGTTTTTAGCAATCATCATTAGCGACATCCTTGCTGCCTACTTAGCTAGAGATGAATCAAGCCGCCCAGATGGATTTATTATTGAAGGACCTTCGGCGGGTGGCCATAACGCTCCGCCACGAGGAAAAATAGAATACGACTCAGAGAATGAACCAATTTACGGTCCTCGAGATCTAGCTAATCTAGAAAAAATGCAGAAGTATGGATATCCATATTGGCTTGCAGGAGGTTTTGGCGCCCGCGGTAAGTTGAAAGATGCATTAGCGCTTGGCGCAGCAGGCGTTCAAGTTGGAACACTATTTGCACTCTGCAGTGATTCTGGATTTACAGATGGTATTAGAAACCAAATTTTAGATTCCTTACGCGATGGAACCTTTGAAATTCATACAGATATGAAGGCTTCGCCAACTGGCTTCCCTATCAAAATTGTTACTCTGCCAGGAACGACGGCACTTCCAGAAGTTTTTGCAGCCCGTCCAAAGCTTTGCGATATGGGATACCTACGAGAGCCAATTGCGCTTAAAAGCGGCCGCGTAGATTATCGGTGCCCAAGTGAGCCAGAAATTCCTTATTTGAAAAAGGATGGCACGATTGAGGAAACTGTTGGTCGTAAATGTTTATGTAATGGTCTTTTTTCTAATATTGGATTAGGTCAACATCGTCGTGATGGATATGAGGAAGCCCCTATCGTGACTCTAGGTTCTGATGTAGATGGATGTCGCGAACTGCTCAAGGATTTTCCAGGAGGCTGGGACGCAGCTCAAGCCATGGACTTCATCGCCTAAATTCAGAGTATTCTAAAAGCATGCGTGGGAATCTTCTCGAGAAATTGTATTGCTTAGTAATTTGATGAGAAAAGATATCCAAGCCTTACGGGGCTTTTCTATTTTAGTAGTTCTTCTTTATCATGCCCAATTTGGTTGGCTTCGTGGCGGGTTTTTAGGTGTAGACATATTTTTTGTAATTTCTGGCTTTGTAATAACAACCAAGCTAATGCAGGGTGAGGGTTCTTTTGGTACCCAGCTTAAAGAGTTCTATCTTCGCAGAGCAAAGAGAATTCTTCCGGCTAGCCTACTTGTTACTTTCTTAACTGCCATATTCGCGATATTTTTTCTGCCTGCAATCTCGCGTAGTCGCTTTTCAATCGAAGCCCTTTCCTCAGCTCTATTCGCCGCGAACATAAATTTTGCGAGAGTAGGAAATGATTACCTCAATCAAGCCCTAGATCCTTCACCATATTTGCACTACTGGTCACTTGGAGTTGAGGAACAGTTCTATCTGTTATGGCCCATTCTTTTCTTAGCCATTTATCGAAAGAAAAAGAAGTGGATTTTACCAACTCTGCTTGGAACCGCGGTCTTTGGGATTTGGTATACCTCTATAAGCCCAGTTCATTCTTTCTATCTTCCATTTTCCCGATTTTGGGAATTTTTTGCTGGGATTTTTCTGGCGATGAGTCCACAAATTTCGATACCTAAATCATTTCATAAAGTGACTTCAGCGGTGGGATGGCTTCTCATTACCTTTTCAGTTCTGTGGGTTACGGTCAACGATCAAACACCGGGATATACGACTCTTATTGCTGTATTTGGGGCGATGCTCATCCTGGTAGCAAAAGTGGAAGTAAAACCTCAATTTGTGCTTCCGCTGCTTGGCGATTATTCATTTTCTTTGTATCTGGTCCATTGGCCGATTGTTGTTTATTTCCTCGATCATAATACAAAGCTTTCCAACCAAAATAGAATTGAAATTGTTCTTATTTCTATCGTACTTTCAATCCTACTTACGCAATTTATAGAAAAGCCATTTCGTTTTAAGAAACGATATAGCTTATCCTTACAAAAATGGGCGATTGTAGTTTTGGTGGGAGCTTTCCTCAGCTTTGGAGTACTAGAAGCAAGTGCAAAAATTATAAATACCAATATTAAAATCGATATCTCAACTCCGATTACTTACCGCGATGGATGCCATCTTTCATTTGGGGTAGCGTGGCCAATTAAGCCTTGTACCTACGGGAATTTATCTAGTAAGACTGAAATTATTTTGGCTGGTGACTCACATGCAGCACAATGGTTCCCCGCTTTAGAGAAAATTGCTATTGAAAGAAAATGGAAGCTAGTAAATCTTACGAAGTCATCTTGCCCTGCAGTTATTCTAGAAACGACTCGAAATGGAAAGTTTGATTCCTCGTGTGCAATTTGGCAGATAAAGCTAATTACCAAAATTAATGCTGATAAACCTGCACTTGTAGTTCTCTCGGATTACACCGAATATAAATATCCGCTACGGCAAGGTGTGGGTAGTTATGAATCACAGTGGATCACTGGGCTAACTAAATTTTTATCCCAAATTCACTCACCGGTTCTCTTTTTAGGTGATACGCCTAAGCCAACTAGCGTGATTGGGAACTTCACTTTGACGCGCAGCCCAACGACGCAAATGACTAGAGCGCTCGTTCAAAGATTGGGAGCTACATACGTTGATACCTCTACATGGCTTTGCGGGAAAAAGTGTTCTAGTACCTTCTTGGGAGCCAATACATATCGCGATCTCTCCCACATAAGTGTTACGACCGCCATTAACCTCTCAAAGCGCTTGCAAGCGGTAATTGTGCTCCCGTGAAGGGTCTTTATAGGCCAATCTCAACGGGCGAAAGTGGTGATGGATTAGCCACCAAGTTCTAGTTATTGTTTGAACATGACCAATGCATGGAACGGAATTCTCACAGCTACAGCCACGCCTTTTAAGTCCGATCTTTCAGTTGATTACGAAAAGTACGCTGACCATGTTCAATGGTTAGCAGCTAATGGAACTCAAGGCGTAATTCCAAATGGCTCGTTAGGTGAATATCAGGTACTAACTCCTGATGAGCGAATCAGGATGGTGACTACCGCAGTAGCAGCGGCACCAAAAGGTTTTCATGTTGTTCCTGGCGTTGGGGCCTATGGCGCAGGTGAATCACGTCGTTGGACTGAACAGGCGGCAGAGAATGGCGCAGCAGCAGTAATGCTTCTTCCACCAAATGCTTATCGTGCTAACGATGATGAAGTTGTCGCTCACTATAAAGAAGTAGCAAAAGTTGGCGTCCCAATCATTGCCTACAACAATCCTTTTGATACCAAAGTAGATCTAACTCCTGCGCTCGTCGGGCGAATTGCCGATGAAGTTCCAGGGGTCGTAGCAATTAAAGAATTCTCGGGTGATGTTCGAAGAATCTGGCAGATTAAAAAGGCAGCTCCTCGTATTGAGGTAATAGTTGGAGCAGATGATGTTCTTCTTGAGCTTTCGACTGCTGGAATCAGCGGATGGATTGCAGGATTTCCTAATGCGCTACCTGCTGAATCTGTAGCGCTCTATAACGCAGCAATTGCAGGGGATTATAAAACTGCAGCTCCAATGTATGCGGCGCTTCACGATCTCTTCCATTGGGATTCCCAAAAAGAATTTATTCAAGCGATCAAACTTGCGATGGATTTACTTGGTCGTTATGGCGGACCAACGCGCTTGCCACGTCTGCCACTTCCTTCTGCAGATCAAGAAAAAATTAAGCGTCAAGTTGCTGCGGTAAAGGAATATTTCGGCAAATGAAAGATAGCCTCAGAACTGTTACCACAATTGAAACGCATACCGAGGGAATGCCGACTCGGGTTGTGACGTCAGGGGTGGGAGAGATTCCTGGGAAAACAATGTTTGAAAAGCGTCTCTACTTTATGAAAAATCTGGACTATATCCGCGAATGGTTGATGTTTGAACCTCGCGGACATGGCGCCATGAGTGGAGCGATTCTTCAAAAGCCAACCTTGCCCGATGCAGATTGGGGAGTCGTCTATATTGAAGTTTCTGGCTGTTTACCGATGTGTGGGCATGGAACGATTGGTGTTGCCACTGCTTTAGTAGAAAAGAATCTAGTAAAAGTTGTTGAGCCAATTACAACGATTCGATTAGATACCCCGGCGGGCCTAGTGGTTGTTGATGTCAGCGTTAAAAATGGCCGAGCTGAGAATGTAACGATTATTAATGTGCCGTCATTTTCTTATGCTCTTGATCAGACCGTAATTGTGCCTGGACTTGGCGAACTTAAGTACGACATGGCGTATGGCGGAAATTTTTATGCCATCGTTCCTATCGAACGTGTGGGAATTGAATTTAAACGCGAAAACGGTCAGAAACTTCTAGATCTTGGTCTTCAAATATCGGATGCAATTAACGAACAAAATCGACCTGTGCATCCTGAAAATCCAGATATTGCAATTTGTCACCATATTGATTTCATAACGCCTGGAGATAAACCGTTACATTGGAAGAATGCGATGGCGATTCATCCTGGTTGGTTTGACCGTTCACCATGCGGCACTGGAACAAGTGCGCGCCTTGCTCAAATGGTTGCACGAGGAGAATTTAAGGAAGGCGATGTTCTGATTAATGAATCCTGGATTGGTTCACACTTTGAAGGGCGGATTCAGAGTCGAACTAAAGTTGGAGAATTTGATGCAGTCATTCCGCTCATCACAGGACGTGCCTGGGTAATGGGAGAAGCTACTTGGCTATTGGATCCAGATGATCCGTTTCCAAATGGCTTTACGGTTTAAATCACTACTTACTGCGAACTCCATTAATGAGTCGCTCTAGGTTCCATGGATTGGCATCTTGTAAAGCAGGAGGAAGATCAATCTCGCGCGCATTTTGATATGAAACGGGGCGCATAAAACGCAACATTGCATCAGACCCAATAGAAGTAGAGTCAATCGAGGATGCCGGGAATGGTCCACCGTGCTGCATAGCAGTAGTTACTGAAACGCCAGTTGGAAATCCATTCCAAATAACTCTTCCTGCAATTTCAGAAAGTTTGGCCTGCAAGGCTTTAATATCGTCAGAATCTGCGCCATGAATCGTTGCAGTAAGTTGGCCCTCAAGTGAAGTAGCAATCTCAATAAAATCAGACTCAGCTGCACTGACTATGACAGTTGTTGGTCCAAAATGTTCCTCTAGTAACTCTGGATTTTTGGAGACAGCTACCCATGGGGCATAGAAAAATGTTGGAGTGACACCGAATCCTTCGCTTCGAGGGATTCCAGAGATCACTTTAATTTCACCTAACTTTGATAACTCTGAGATAGAGGTTGTATATCGTTGCGCAATCCCTTGATTCAGTAATGGAGCAACAGCGAGCGTTGAAAGATATTGCTCGGTTTTGGTTATAAAACTTTCAGCATGAGTCGATGAAATAACTACAAAGCCAGGCTTTGTGCAGAACTGTCCTGAACCTAGAAGTGCTGAATCGACTACTCCTTTAACCAGATCGTCAATTCGCTCAGCCATTGCATTTTCAGTAATAAAGAGCGGATTGATCGCTCCCATCTCAGCGTAAACCGGAATTACTTTAGAGCGGGAAGCTGCAATTGTCATAAGTAATTTTCCAATAGCGCCCGATCCAGTAAATCCGATTGCTGAAATTAATGGATGGCTTGCAACAAGATGTGTTAGCTCCGGATTGTTTCCTTGGATTAACCCGAACGTATCTTTACTTAAGCCAGAGGTCTTCAGCGCACGATGAATAGCAGCGACTACTAGTTGAGATGTCTGGGGGTGTGACGGGTGACCCTTAACAACAACAGCGTTGCCAGATGCAAGAGCGCTGGCTGCATCGTTACCAGCTGTAGAAAATGCAAGTGGAAAATTGCTTGCGCCAAAGATGGCTACAACGCCAAGTGCTTGATTTTGTTTTCTAATATCTGGTCGAGGGCCCATTCCATATTCAGGATCTGCTTTATCAATTGTTGGGTGAATATTCCCACCAGACTCAATTGCGGTAGCAAAATGGTTCCATTGAAAAATAGTTCGCGTTAATTCGCCATTGATACGAGCTTCCGGGAGTCCTGATTCCTGGACAGTGATTGCAACAATCTGGGCCCTAACAGCTTCAAGCTCACTTCCAATATTTCTTAAAAGTTTTGCCCGCTCGACGGGCGAGGTGCCGGCGATTGCTGATTTACTTCGCCAACTATTTTCTATAACGAGATTGACTCGGTTTTCAGGGGTATTTTCAAAATCTGGCCCGAAGGATTCTCCGGTCTGGGGGTTAACGCTTTTGAATGTGCTCA
>CAIVOW010000156.1 GCA_903907665.1 uncultured Actinomycetes bacterium
CCTTACGACTTATTCACCTTACGACTTATTCACCTTACGACTTATTCACCTTACGACTTATTCACCTTACGACTTATTCACCTTACGACTTATTCACCTTACGACTTATTCACCTTACGACTCGATTTCCCAAGTCAATCAGAGTCTCCTCTGAATACGGTTCAAAGTTTAGGTAGGACTTGGTGAAGAATGGGGAAATACGCGCAGAATTCGCTGTGAGAATAAATAAATTAAGCGCGAATTCAGAAAAATTCGAGAATTACGAGCTTTTACGCCACTTGATGGCAGCTTCTATAAATCCGTCAATATCGCCATCGAGTACAGCTGATGGATTGCCCACTTCGTAGTCGGTGCGTAGATCTTTCACCATTTGGTAGGGAGCAAGAACATAGGATCGCATTTGATTACCCCATGAACCGGTGGTGTCACCTTTGAGTGCATCCATTCGAGCACGTTCTTCTTGGCGACGACGTTCCAATAATTTGGATTGGAGAACTGCCATAGCCGTTGCCTTATTTTGAATTTGCGAACGCTCATTTTGACACGAAACAACGATGCCAGAAGCGAGGTGAGTTATTCGAACGGCAGAGTCAGTGGTGTTTACGCCTTGTCCGCCTGGTCCCGAAGAGCGATAAACATCGACGCGAATATCTTTTTCATCGACTTCGACATGATCACTTTGTGCAACCACTGGAACTACTTCGACTCCTGCAAATGAGGTATGTCGACGTGACTGCGAGTCAAAGGGAGAAATTCGAACCAAGCGATGCGTTCCCTGCTCCACCGAAAGATGACCATATGCGTACGGAGCGGTTACGCGAAAAGTTGAGGACTTAATTCCTGCTTCTTCGGCATATGAGGTTTCTAATACATCAACTTTGTAACCCTTACGTTCGCAATAACGAAGATACATTCGCTGAACCATTTGAGCCCAATCGGCTGCCTCTACCCCTCCGGCTTCAGAACGAATCGTGACTAATGCATCTCGGTCATCGTATTCACCATTAAGGAGGGTTTGAACTTCTAATTCTCTAATAGTTTTTTCTATCGTATCTAATTCATTTCCGGCATCAGTTACTGCAGCGGAATCTTTCTCTTCCATTGCCAATTCATAAAGCAGCGGAATCTCTTCTAAGTGGCGACGAATTGTCTTAGCGCGATTTAAAGTTGATTGGACCCGAGAAAGCTTGCTTGTAATGATTTGTGCCTTCTCCGGATCGTCCCAAAGGTTTGGAGCGCTCGCTTCGACTTCAAGCTCTGCCGATTCTTTTTCTAGCTTGGGGAGATTAAGCACCGCTTCAATGCTTTTGAGAACGCCGTTGAGTTCCTCAACCTCTGCTTCCCATTCCCGCGCTGCCATTGGGAAAGAATATCTGAAATGGGTGAGGGGCCATTACATAGGTACTAAAAGTTATGGATTGGTGTGGCTCATTGAAAGTAGGTGTGGCTCATCTATGAGAAGCCCTCGCTGCAGTCATTTATTGGCGGCGATTGGAAACGGCAACGCCGGCAGTAATTACAAGAGGTGCTTGTGAGCCAAGAATTGGAAGAGAAAATAACTGTTTTATTTGGGAACTCACGCTTGCTGAAAGTGCCCATCCATCGCAGTTCCACGCTGCAATAGAAATATGTGTCGCCCGAAGCATCGAATTCCTGATTTCATTTGAAAAGGACTCATACGCTTTATTACAGTCAATTGGAACGTCTAATTTTTGAGTAGATACTGTGGAACTTGAGTAATAGTCATTTACATTCAAATTATGACCCGCTCTGGATGCCGCCGTCTCTGCGATTTGAATCAGCTCTCGTTTAGCAACAAAGGCAGAAGAGGTATTCATTATTACAAAGGAAGAGAATACGAGAAGAAGGAAAAGTGAAATCGAAAGAATAGAAAGTGATCCTCGATCGCTCGAAGTGATAAAGAACTGGCGAGGGTGATTTTTAATTTGAGCAAATCCGGAGTCTGATGCGGAGTCTGATGCGGAGTCTGATGCGGAGTCTGATGCGGAGTCTGATGCGGAGTCTGATGCGGAGTCTGATGCGGACGCGAGGATTTTATTTTCCACAATCATGGCGAGCTCCTCCAAGCATCAACAACCTGAATATCATGTGCAACTATTCGCTTGGGAGTTGTAGATAGTGACCGAAGGTATCCACCGAGTTTTAAAGAGTTATCCTCGAGTGTCACTGTTACATTGACTTCAGACATGGGCGTTAAGCATGGAGTGGCTGAGCAGGAGATTTGTACTGTGGGTGTGGATGTCACACCATGCGGTCGTAAAATTTTTTGAATGAAAAGATCTAGAACCGTCTGAACGCGTGGGGCAGTGAATTCCTCAGAAGGACTCGTTATGTATGCCCTTGCAATCTGTCGGGCTAGATTGTGCGCGTCAAAAGAAATTTGAGACTGTGCGTTAACCATCGCTAGATACATTGCAAATGGAATGAAGAGTGGCACGATTAATGCAACAAATTCGACTACAGCACTGCCGCTCTCTTTTGTACTGCCGCTCTCTTTTGTACTGCCACTCTCTTTTGCACTGCCGCCGGCTTTCTGCCTTCCATTAGCTTTTTCTATCACTTTGCGAAAAAGCCCTATGCCCAAACTATTCCGTAAACGCGAGTCCGGTTGCTTCAAAATTGTCACCGCCTGGAAGTAGTGGCGAAACTGAGGGCCTACGGATCTTAGCTAATCCAAATGTGAATGCTCCACCTCCAGGTAGCTCTACTCGGGTCAAAGTGACTGTTGAATTGGGATCAGATGTATTTGCTGGTGCACCATTGGATAAGTTAATTTGGCTAAGCGGTAAGGTCATATTCGAACTTGCAGGAGCTAGAGCATCGAAGGCAACCGAGCCTTGTACTCGATTGGACATCACTGTGCGCGCCAGCACACCAGTTGAAACCTGAAGCACGCCCAAGAATGTAATGAGCAGTGGAATCATTACCATGATGCTCTCAGTCATTTTCTACCTAGCTCCATGAAATTTCCTTTCTTTCCTTATACTGAAACCAAAAATTTCCCTTTTGGCCTTGAGAGATAAATGCTTCAGTTTTAAACGACATATTTCGTCGCTTCTGTTGAAATTTTTTTATGGGTTTCAATACGCGTGACTTGCAGGTTTCAATACACATGACTTGCAAGTTTGAGCGCGAGCTACTTGCAGGTATCAACGAATATTGTTCATGGAGTCGAGCGATGATCTTAAAATAGATTGAATACGGGGTGCGGCGAGCGTCCAGATGGCTGTCACAAGTCCCGTAGTCATTAAGACTACAAGTACCCAACCAGGTACATCTCCCCTGTCATTCAAAAGCTGTGTTTTTGCTCGATGTAAACCGTGTCTAAAATTCACGAGAATGAAGCATGCAATTCTAAGCCCCCACTGCTTCCATCCTGGGTTGAGTAGCTTTCGCAAAGTAAAC
>CAIVOW010000157.1 GCA_903907665.1 uncultured Actinomycetes bacterium
GCACTTAAACCAAAGAATTCTTGGGCTAATTCCGTTGCATGCTCTGAGAATAAAGGCGGGTGAGTTCTGATCTGTGATGGAGTTCCACTGAATTTAACTGGAATTCCAAGTGTTTTCAGCGTTCCGGCCGTTGGGTGGGGAATGGAAATAATCATGTCATTGTGTGCAATCTGAGGGTCTTTTGTGACTGCCTCGTAATCTTGCAAAGGCGCACACCACAAATCACGTTCCAACATAGCAGCCATCAGGTTATCGACCGTCCAACTTATTGTTTTCGCATCGATTAGTCGCTTATAGTCATCGCGAAGTGAAATTTCATTTTTACTTTCAAGATTCTTAAATTCCGCAATCCCCAATATTTCACCCAGTTCGGAGAGCGGATTCATTGCGATCGCAATCCAGCCATCTGAGCATTGATAGAGACCATAAGGAGCACCGGTCCATGGATTGGCAATGCCGGCGCTACTTCGCTCAGGTTGGACACCATTTTGCAAGTAAGCCGTAAATTGATCCATCTGTGTGGTGAGAATTGAGCTCATTAAGTTAACTTCTACGCATTGACCCTCACCCGTATTCATCCGAGAAATTAAAGCGGCAAGAGTTCCGTAAACAATATGGAAACCGGCAGTTAAATCTGCGATACCGGCTGCTATTGGTGTTGGTGGGTCTTCCTTACGTCCAATCACGGTTGGGAATCCAGTGATTGCTTGTGCCAATAAATCTTGGCCTGGTCGGGTCACATAAGGACCAGAACTTCCATATCCGGAACTCGAAACCATGATAATATCAGGGTTAGTTTTCTTCAAAGTGTCGTAATCAATACCAAGCCGCTTCATAACGCCCGGCCTAAAATTCTCAATGACGACATCTGCTTTGTCACATAATTTGCGTACAAGTTCCAAGCCCTCTTTAGACTTTAAATCAATCCCAATACTTCTTTTGTTGCGGTTAAAACAGAGATACGAAACCGTTTCTCCACCTGCATATATTCCGCTTAGTGCAAAATTGCGCATCCAGTCTCCGCCTGGTGGTTCTATCTTTACAATTTCCGCACCCATATCACCCAAAATCATGGTGGCAAAAGGCCCTTGAGCCAATTGGGTAAAATCCGCAATTAATATGCCATCTAACGGCCCTTTACTGCTCATTGATTTGCTCCCATTGTTGTAGTGACATTACCTATTTTTTTGCAAAATCTCGCTTAATTTTCAAAATATCTTCAGTTGAGTCATATCGGTAACACCTTGCCGTTGCGCCACCGTCAACTGCAATTGATTGACCTGTGACAAAAGAAGATTTTTTAGATAATAAAAAGGCGGCAACTTCGGCAATTTCAGAAGGTTCGCCCAGCCTTTCGAGCGGATGGATCATAGCCATATCTAACTCAGTCTTTACTGGATCCTCAGAGTCGCTAATAACCTTGCTTAACATTTCGGTACGAATTGCTCCTGGGGCAATTGAATTGGCACGAATTCCCAGCGGACCATATTCCACACAAATATATCTAGTTAATGCGTCAACTCCACCTTTTGCCGTGTCATATGCAGCCCAGCCATTAAAGGCAGTACTTCCGTGTATTGAAGAAATATTAACAATTGAACCAGAAATTTTTTGATCGATAAAAGATCTGATTGCGGTCGAGCAACCCCAATAAACGGCCATTAGATTGATGTCGAATAACCTTTTTACCTCTTCAATATTTGGACTATGCAAATTACCACCTAATGCCACACCCGCGTTATTTACCCAAGAGGCCAAGGGGGCTTTCTTTATAGCTTCAGTTGCTGCCAATGGGAAAACTGAGTCTTTGCAAATATCATCGTTAATTATTAGCGTTGAATCTTTAAATTCTTTTTGAACAGAAGTTGCAGAGTCTGGGTTTATTTCTATCCCAACTACAAAATAACCTTCGGCCACTAATTTTCCTAGGATAGCTCTGCCAATGCCGGAGCCAACTCCGCTAACTACAACGCTCTTATCCATATTTCCTCCAAAGTTGAATGCGCAATATATTAGGCTTTTTGCTTGATCTTTAGTGAAGTCTGGTCAACCAAAACTGCAATGATTAGTGCAGCACCAAGGGCTGTGGTTTGGCCATAAGACGGCAGTTGAAGATGCGCGAAACCATTTGAAAGTGTGGCAAGAATGCCAACGGCTATTGCTGTACCCGCTATCGAACCGCGACCACCGGCCAAACTGGTTCCACCCAAAATTACTGCTGTGACAACAGATAGCAAGTATGAAGTTCCGAGCTGTGGTGAAGCCGAACCTAACTGGCAGACCAGTACAACACCAGCAACAGATGCGGAGAAGCTACTTGCTACGTATAGGCCAAGGGGCAACATTTTCGTTGAAATTCCCGAGAGTCGAGCTGCTTCCCGATTGCCTCCAATGGCAAAAATATTGCGGCCAACGACGGTTTTTCGCTCAATAAATAACGCTAACCCCATTA
>CAIVOW010000158.1 GCA_903907665.1 uncultured Actinomycetes bacterium
CGACACTGTTGGATTTGTGCGTCACCTGCCGCACCAGTTAGTAGAAGCATTTAAATCCACTCTCGAAGAAGTCTCGCAATCAGATTTAATTGTGCATGTTGTCGATGGCTCAGATTCAGATCCACGAGGGCAAATCAGCGCTGTACGCGAAGTAATCAATGAAATCGGTGGCGGAGATATTCCAGAGATCATTGCGGTGAATAAGGCAGATGTTGCTCTGCCGGAAGTGCTTATGCAACTTCTTCGTGAAGAGCCCAATAGTTTTGCATTCTCTGCTCGAACCGGTTTTGGCTTAGAGACACTCATTAAGGCAATCGAGTCCTCACTTCCTAAACCTCGAATCGAAATTACTGCAACCATTCCATTTAGTAGAGGCGATCTTGTATCTGCAATTCATGAGCGCGGAGAAATTATTACCGAGACTTATACTGAGGAAGGCACGGTCATTCACGCTTTTGTGGATGGTTCGATATCCCGCAAACTTGAGGAGCTAGGCTAGTTTCATGGGAGATTTCCTTACATTAGCGGCCGAAGAACCAAGTGCGGCCAAAGATGCAGTGCTTCGAACAATTCGCGCAGGAGACGTTGCAGTTCTAGCTTCAGAAAACGGATATATCTACGCCGTCGATGCATTTAATGTTGCTGCAGTGGAGAAAATTCATGCCATTCGCAAAGTTAATCCCGGTACCGCATGCCAAGTTTTTGTTGGCTCACTTAAGACCGTTTTGGGAGTCGCCAGCAATTTTGATGGGGATGCAAAAGTAATTGGTGAAAAATATTGGCCTGGTCAACTCACACTTCTGCTGCGGCCTCAGCAAGGACTGAGTTGGGATTTGGGAGACGGGGGAGCGCTTGATGAATTTGCACTTCGAATACCTTCGCATAAATTTTTAACGCAGGTATTGCTAGAGAGTGGACCACTCGCCGTGGCATCAGCCTCCATCGCTGGCCGCGAAGCGACCTCCAATATTAATTATGTCCCCGCACTTCCATCTGAGGTTGGAATTTATGTCGATGAAGGTCCACTTGACTCCATCGCCAGGTCAACAATTATTCGAGCTGGCATCTCAGGATTGGAGATGCTCCGTGAGGGGGATATCTCATTTGATGAGCTTCAAAAAGTTGTTGCCAGTGTTTCTCGCTCCCTGCTCTAGGCCTGCTCTACTCTAGGGCCATGACAAACGACTCAACTTTCTACGGTCCAGATTTCGAGGCTCTCACTGCGCAAGATCCAGATATTGCCGCGCTGCTTCTCACCGAACTTGATCGTCAGCGAAAGAACCTTCAGCTTATCGCCAGTGAGAATTTCACCTCCTCTGCAGTTCTTGCTGCCCTTGGTTCGACTCTGTCTAATAAATACGCAGAAGGTTATCCGGGTAAGCGCTATTACGGTGGCTGCGAAGAGGTCGATAAAGTCGAGACGATTGCAATCGATCGCGCGAAATCACTCTTCGGAGCAGACCATGCAAATTTGCAACCTCACTCAGGTGCTAGTGCAAACGTTGCTGTGTATAAGGCATTCACAAATCCTGGTGACACAGTTCTTGCGATGTCCCTTCCACACGGTGGCCACTTGACGCATGGGGCAAAAGTTAACTTTTCAGGCAAGTGGTACAACATAGTTTCGTATGGCGTGCGTCAAGATAACGAACTTATTGATTATGACGAACTCCGGGATTTAGCAATTCAACATAAACCAAAGATGATTTGTAGTGGTGCTACTGCATATCCAAGTCTGATTGACTTTGAAACGGTGCGCAAGATTTGCGATGAAGTTGGTGCAATCATGTGGGTAGATGCAGCTCACTTCATTGGACTTGTCGCGGGTAAAGCAATTCCATCTCCTGTTCCATATGCAGATGTAGTGTCATTTACGACTCATAAAGTTCTTCGCGGCCCACGTGGTGGAATGATTCTGTCTAAAGCAGAACACGCCGCAGCTATTGATAAAGCTGTTTTTCCAGGTATGCAAGGTGGTCCAATTATGAGCGCCGTAGCAGGTAAAGCGATTGCTCTGAAAGAGGCTGCCCAGCCGTCATATCAAACGTATGCCAAGAAAGTTATTGAAAATGC
>CAIVOW010000159.1 GCA_903907665.1 uncultured Actinomycetes bacterium
AAAGCAATATCTTCTGGAAAACGGTTGTAGTGATCACACGCCACATCACCGTTATCGCTATTCTTAACCTTGCCATCCGTCTTACTAAATGTGTCCCAAATGCTGACGCCACGGCCATCGACATCAAATGCGCCCTCAATTTGATAGCTTGACGCTGCTGCTCCCCAAATAAAATCCTCTGGAAACTTCACTGGCATGACACACTCACAATTCTTGGCGTTCTTTATTTCCCCTTGCAAATGCGAAGGAAATCGGTTTACATAGAGTAGTGAAAGCGGTTTCATAGGAAAAATCAAGTCAAAATCGAGCTTTTTTCAGGCATTAAGAAATTGTTATGAATGTGAAATCCTAAGTGGGTGTGTGGGAAGAGATCGAGGTAGAAGATGCCAGCTAATTCAGGTAAGCCAGATAAGAGTGAACTGCGGCTCCTATGGGCTGAGGAGTTCGATTACCCAGCAGGTCTTAATCCCAAGGCTTGGAATTTTGATATTGGAGATGGCTCTGACAAGGGAATTCCTGGATGGGGCAATAACGAACGTGAGTACTACGTAGAGTCGTCTGTAACTACCGGCGCCGGTCTGACAATTACTGCAGAACGCCAAGGCCCTGAAAGTGAATATGCGACCTATTACGGGCCTGCTGAATGGACAAGCGGCAAAATACATACGGCTGGCAAACTAGGTTTCAAATACGGTTACTTTGAATTTGAAGCGAAGATGCCAAGTGGCGCAGGTTCCTGGCCAGCTATTTGGATGCTTGGTGCATCTATTAATGAAGTGCCTTGGCCGACATGTGGTGAGATTGATATTTTTGAAGGCACCGGAAATGAACCTTTAGTTGTACGCGGAACGGTCCATGGGCCAGGGTATGCAGCCGACAAAGGCATAACGAAAGCAATCAATCACTCGGAGGAATTAGCTCAAGATTTTCATACTTACGGGCTGCTCTGGCAAGAAGACCGCATTGAATGGTTCTTTGATGGAGCGTCTTACTCAGTCCTCGACACAACGCATCCAGAGTTTGTTGAAAATAAATGGGTTTTTAACGACGAGTACTACTTGATCATGAATCTTGCAATTGGGGGTTGGTTTGCAGGTGAGGTTTCACCAGCACTACAAAGCGCCCAACTACACGTTAAAAGTATTTATTTTTATTCAGTGAATGGCGTTGGGGAACTCATTCGCCATAAATAAAACGTTAGTGATTAATTACTTCGCCAACGCCATTGATCGTATAGAAGTGAACATAATCAATTGATGTAGTCGCAGCATTTATGGCTGGATCAATTGCCCCACCAAATCCGCCGCCCATGGCGAGGTTTGCGATTAAGTAATACTCATGATTAAAGACCCATGTATGCGATGGATCGCTCAAAGATGCTTTGTTATAGCTTCCATAAGCCTTCCCATCGACGTACCAGGTAATTTGATCTGGCAGCCAATCAACAGCATATGTGTGATATTCACTCGCAAATCCATCGCTCAACGTAGTTGTGTAGGAATCACCTGAGGCAGGACCATGTGGCGTTCCATAAACCGTTGAAGGCTCGCGACCCAACAACTCGGTGATATCGATTTCACCACATCCTGGCCAAGGCCGGTCATCGATATTTGCACCTAACATCCAGAAAGCAGCCCATGTGCCGGCGCCTACGGATCCTTTGAGTCTTACTTCAACCCGGCCGTACTTAAACCCAACTAGATTTTTTGTTACAAACTTTGAGCTGAGCCATTCGCATTGTGTTCCGTAGTAACACTTATATGCATCCGCGCCACTTCTAGTTGCGTTGATAACTAAGGCGCCCGATGAATCAATAGTTGACTTAGTATCTAAATAATATTGACGCTCTTTATTTCCCCAGCCACGGTTGTTGTACTCGGTGCCATCGCCGTTTTCAGGCTTCCATACTTTTGGATTTAATGGTGAGCCCGCGTTGAATTCTTCAGACCAGGCCAGTGTGTAATTTCTTTGTGCTACAGCAATAGAAATTGCGTTCGAAGTTGTGCTTGCAGAAGCTAAACCTTTAGCGCTGTAAGTAA
>CAIVOW010000160.1 GCA_903907665.1 uncultured Actinomycetes bacterium
GAAAGTAAAAGTACACATCTCAAGTAACCGTAAAGATGCCACGCTATTTTTCTCACTCGTTATTCACACTCCTGAAGGTGGAGTAAAACAACCAAATGGTTTAGTTGCACCCGTTTATGTTGACAACATTCCGCAAGGCGGCGTAGATGTCGTAGTTATTCTTCCCGCAGTAGTCGTGGATGCATCAATCGGCGACAAAATTGCGGTGGCAGTTTCTTCCACCGATCAAGGATTCCAGCTACCAAATGATGGTCGCTTCTATTCAGTGCAGATGCTTTCCCCGCTCACAATTCCAGTCACGCCACTTGCGGCCGAAATCTCAAAATCAGATTTCATTACGTGGCCACTAGCTGCTTTCCTTACAATATTTATTGCCATCGGGCTTGTTTATTGGCGTCGACCTCGTCATAACGATCAGCCACTAGAAGAAAGTGATGCGCTGGTATCTGTTACAAATCTTTCCAAGGTTTATAAAGATGGATACAAGGCAGTTTCTGATCTCTCATTTAGCGTGAAGCGCGGACAAGTCGTAGGGCTCCTAGGACCAAACGGCGCGGGTAAGACAACAACACTTCGAATGATGATGGGTTTGATTTATCCAACTGCGGGTGAGATTGCCATCGACAACAAACCAATTTATCCGGGATCTCCAGCCCTTGCTAACCTGGGAAGCTTTGTTGAAGGCCCTGGATTCCTGCCTCATCTTTCTGGACGCGAGAATTTGAATTTATATTGGAAATCTATCGGTCGCCAAGATGAGCCAATGATTGAAGATGCGCTTAAGATCGCTGGACTTGGAACGGCGCTCGACAAAAAAGTTCGTTCATACTCTCAAGGAATGCGCCAGCGGCTAGCTATCGCACAAGCCATGTTGGGCATGCCAGATTTACTTGTTTTGGATGAGCCAACTAATGGTTTAGACCCGCAGCAGATTGTTGCTATGCGAAAAGTGCTGAAGCAGTACGCCAAAACAGGCCGCACTGTGATCATCTCTTCACATTTACTTTCTGAAGTACAACAAACGTGTACACATGTGGTGCTGATGCACCGCGGCCAACTCATCGCATTTGGAACTATGAAAAAGATTCTTACTCGTAGCAACAAGAAGGTTGAATCACTAGAAGATATCTTTATTGAACTCATCGGTGATGACCTCACGATTGGAAAGGAGTAACCATGAGCTATCAAGCAGAAAAGACACTTCCATATCGGGTTGAGCTCTATCGCCAGATTAAGCGCAAGCGCACCTTATTTGCCTATGCATTTGTACTCTCACTTCCTATTATCGTGGCAGCCGCGGTTAAATTTGGCCCATCAGGTCATAGCGGAGGACCTACTCGATTAGGTTCAGGAACAGCCGATTTGATTGGCCTTGCTACTCAAGGGGCTGCCAACTTCACAATTACGATGTTCTATTTTGCTACGCCATTTTTACTTATCGCAGTAGTCTCACTTTTCAATGGCGACACCGTGGCATCGGAGGCATCATGGTCGACGCTTCGATATTTACTGGCAGCTCCAGTTCCACGCACACGCCTATTGATCCAAAAACTCAAAGTTAGTCTCACTCTTTGCGCGATTGCGATGATCTTGCTGCCGACTGCTTCGTGGTTCATTGGGCTGGTTGCATTTGGTAGTAAACCGCTACAAACTCCGCTTGGTGCAACTTTGGCAAACAACGTAGCTATTCATAGGCTCATCATCATCACTATCTACGTCGCTATTTCACTTCTCTTCACTGCTGGTCTCGCCTTTTATATTAGCGTCACTACCGATGTTCCACTCGGCGCAGTTGGTGGGGCGATAGGCGTAGTAATTCTGCTTAATATTCTAGATGCTATTTCTGGTCTTGGAAGTATCCGCGTTTGGCTACCGGTCCACTATTCATTTTCTTGGTTTGACGCACTCTCTAGTTCCATACAGTGGGGCTCAATGATTAGGGGTGCTTCTTATAGCATCATCACATTTGTTCTTTTCATTGCTTTTGCCATTATCAAATTTGGTAAGAAAGATGTTACGTCTTAAGTCAATACTTAACGCAAAATATTTACTGCGCGCGCAACAACCAGTCCAACCAAGATAAGTGAAGTAATCGATTGAATTGACATCAAAAGTTTGGCCCACCGAGTCAGGGGCATGGCATCTGTTGGGCTAAAAGCTGATGCGTTTGTAACTGATACATAAAGATAATCGGGATAACGAGGGAACCACCCCGGTTCTGCATATGCTGGATCTGTCATTTGTGGAAATAGAAAATCTGGAATTGAGTCTTTGGCTGCGGCGCGAGCTGCCGGACCACCTCGATCAAAGTCCCAGTACCAGAGTGAGAAGATAACGATATTAGATAGCCAAATTGAAAAGCCTGACCAAAGTAATCTGGCTGGGGAGGCTATCGATCCATCTACGATTTTTTCAACAAGTAAAATTGCCGATGCAGCGTTGCTTAGCATCATGAATGCGTTAAGAATGAGGGTAAGAGTGCGCTGCGGTACATGTGGAAGCCCAAGCTTTTTCGGCGCAATTAAAACAATGGAGGCCAGCAAGACCGCTTCAACAAAGCAGAAAACCTTGTGGTGAGGTATCGCCAGTGATTTAGGAATAAAAAATTGAAGGGCAATTACTGAGAGAACTACAAGAAGAATGGGGCCGCGGTTCTCTTGTTTGTGGATTTTTAGCCAATGTGGCTGTGGAATTTCTGGAAAACTCATGTTCCGAATCTACCTGCCTTCGCTCAATCTCGCACTCATCCATCTTTTAACTTCAATCCATCTTTCAACTTCAAGCACAGCCCCAGATACAGCCAATTCCCAGCACTAGTCCATTAATAGTCCATCAATAATCGATTAAAGGTAGTTATAGTTCAAGCATGTTTAAGCGCACCATGATTCTCCGTTTGCTCTCTTCGGCAGTTTCTTCGCTAGTTGCAGTGGCCTTTCTGGCTTCAGCATTTACGCAGTCATCTGCGGTTGCAATGGGCTCCGGTAATCCATATCAAGATGCGCAAACTGGATTGAGCTATCAAATTTATCAACCTGGTACAACCGGTGATTTACTACTTCGTTCTTTCAAATTACTCACTTGCGGCCCGAAAAATGAGCAGTGGCTTGCCGCCATCTATGGTGAAGATCGCTCTATCCAATTCTTGGAGACTGATGCTTCGGTGAAATGTTCGAATCCGGGTCTTGGTGTAAAAGTTGCGACCGTAACAATTAATGGCGCAAAGGCGACTGTCGTTGCCTTCTGCGATCCGGCAAAACCAAAGCAATGGAAGAATTGCAAGACTTCAGATATTCAAAATTATGGTGGATATGCAATGTGGACGACCAAACCAACGAAGTTGCTTCATGCAACATCTATCGAAGTTCTGGTCTCGGGGATCACATACACAAATCTTTTAAAGATTTCTAGGGCGCTAAAACCAGTGGGACAGAAGTAGTCCTAACTTGCTCAAGAAGGATTCGCAATTTCAAAGCCTGAGTTTTTTTGCGATAAGTGCTGTAATCCTGAGTTTCGCATCTTTTGTCTCCCCAGCAAGCGCTGCTACTAATACAGATCCATACTTACGAGCTCAAACAAAGCTCACATATTCA